>NZ_JAENDM010000092.1:0-7246 GCF_019375075.1 Escherichia sp. XD33 | reverse complement strand
GGCCATGGTGCGTGCGTTGAACAGGATGACAAAGGCTGGGATGCCAGAAAGCGTGCGTATTGCCTGAAAATCCAGCCAGCTACAGGGTCGTTCGCACGAAATCTTATTTATTCAACAAAACCGTTTACATGTGGAAATCCCGTATAGAAACAATCCACAGCATCAACCACTATGCCTCCAAACTGTAATAACCATTCACTCTAATTTGGTGGCAGCTATGAAACAAAAACAATATGGCTTCTATATCGACAGCAGTAGATGTACAGGATGTAAAACCTGTCAGGTTGCCTGTAAAGATAAAAATCAACTGCCTATTGGTGTCAATTTTCGTCGGGTATATGAATACGCCGGAGGTAGTTGGACTCAAGCCGGAAAAGATATCTGGCGACAAGACGTTTTCGCTTATTACCTCTCCGTCAGCTGTAATCACTGCGCCGATCCGGCCTGTACCAAAGTTTGCCCTACCGGCGCTATGCATAAGCGTACACAGGATGGTTTAGTTGTTGTTGATGAGCAAATTTGTATCGGTTGTCGATACTGCGAAATGGCCTGTCCGTATGGAGCGCCGCAGTATAACAGCGAGAAGAAACACATGACAAAATGTGATGGCTGTTATGAATTAATCGAACAAAATAAAAAACCGCTGTGTGTTTCATCGTGTCCGTTACGGGCGCTCGATTTTGGGCCAATCGACGAACTAAGAGAAAAATATGGTGATATTACTGATATCGCCCCACTTCCCCAATCGTCGTTTACCCAACCGTCTATCACGATCAATCCCAATCCTCATGGGAAGCCAACGTCAGAGTATCGTGGAACGATTGTTAATAAATCGGAGCTATAACTATGCATGAATTACCTTTGGTCTTCTTTACCGTACTTATGCAAGCCGTTGCCGGTAGCTTTATTCTGCTTTGGTTAATTAAGCTGATCCCTGCCGCTCAGCTACAAACCTCAGGCCAACAATTTTCACTGGCAATATTCTCTCTTTGGCCGCTGTTAGCACTGGCGGGGCTCGCCGCGTTAACACATTTAGGCCAACCATTAAGAGCCCTAAACGTACTCTTTGGCCTAAAACATCTTTCTCCCATGAGCCTCGAGATCGTCATGGTGCTCATTTTTAGTTTGCTTGGCCTAAGCACCAGTTTCTTACTATTGAAAAAAGTAAAAGGAGCGCCACTGCTCCTGTGCGCTGTTCTGGCGGCACTGGCAGCCATCGGTGTTCTATTTGCCATCGCAAACGTTTATTTTTTACCAACAGTTTCTCTTTGGTCTACGCCGTGGACCGTTATTAACTTTGTATTTAGCGGTATTTTGTCCGGCTCATTATTAAGCGCCCTTCTGTTGTACGCATTTCGTAACAGAAACGGGAGTTCAACATCGTTCATATACATCATGAAACCCATTTGGGGCGCGGTACTCTTTCTATTTATCCTGTTTTCCTGTGGCTATTTGTTTGCTCTAAACGGAGAAGTTAGCGCAATTCCTGTATGGCTTAAAGCTATTCAAGTTATTCGAATCCTGTTATTGGCATCCGCATTTCTCTGCTGCCTTTTAATGAATTTATCCACGCAAATAACGGGCAAGTTAGCCGCTGTAACAACGGCTGTCATTATTGCCGAGCTCTTAGGAAGAGTCTTTTTCTATGAACTTATTTTACTGCAACAGCTTTAAGGCAATCGGACTTAACGCCGCGATATAAGGATTTTATTATGTCTACACAACAAAATATAACGCAAGCAGTCGACCATTCTGATTTATCCCGCAGGCGCTTTTTAAAACTGAGCTCTTTTCTCGGTATGGGCGCCTATTTATCGACTCACTCTATGAATGCTATCGCTGCGGCTGTTATTGATACTCACGTAGGTGAAGTTGCCAAATGGCACAATTGCTGGGCACATTGTCATTCCAGTTGCTTATTAAAAATCGTGACTGAAAACGGTGAAATAAAACGTATTGAAACGGACGACCAAGGCGATGATACATTTGGTCGCCATCAAGTCAGAGCTTGTTTACGCGGCCGATCTTTGCATAAACGAACCTTCGCTCCCGACAGATTAAAATACCCAATGAAACGCATCGGCAAACGTGGCGAAGGTAAATTTAAGCGCATCAGTTGGGAAGAAGCACTAACGGAAGTGCACGATAAGCTAAGTCATATCATCCGTGAATATGGTAATCAGGCAATCTTCAGCCGAATCGGTTACGGAAAACCGGACGGTTCTTATCACTATGTTCCCAGATTTCTGAATATGATCGGCGGCTACCTATCGCCGGAAGGTAATTACAGTAGTCACCAGATTGATACGGCTTCTCAATATACTTACGGCGATAAATCTTATACGTTCGGCAGCGCACCAACGGAAATGGCGCGTTCAGATCTGATTGTTTATTTTGGAAATAATCCGGCCAATACGCGAATGAGCGGTGGCAGCGATACTTACCATTATCAATGGTACAAAAAGCAAAACTCCGCCAGAACAATCGTTATTGATCCTCAATACACAGATACCGCCTGTGGTCGGGAAGATCTTTGGCTGGCTATTCGCCCGGGAAGTGATGCAGCATTAGTTGAAGCAATTGCGTGGGTACTGATAACGGAAGGTTTTACCGATGACGACTTTCTGAAAACACATTGTTACGGTTATGACGAAGAACCGGGTGATAGCGAAAAAAATATTCCTCCGTTAGATAAGCGTTTGGGATACAAAGCTTATATTTTGGGTGAAGGCATCGACGGTATCGCAAAAACGCCAAAATACGCCAGCGCAATCTGCGGCATTCCGGAAGAACAAATTTATCAGTTAGCACGTGAACTTGGCCACGCGAAAGCGCCCTATATTGCTCAAGGTTGGGGCCCCCAGCGTCAGGCTGCCGGAGAACAAACGGCCAGAGCAATATTTATGCTGCCAATTTTGCTGGGTAAAATCGGCTTGCCCGGTACGAATAACGGCGCATCAGACTTTTTGTTCCACACAACAGATGTCATGACAATGCCAACCGGAAAAAACCCGGTTTCGGCAAAAGTTCCCTGCTTTAAATGGCTGGAAGCCGTAGAACGTGGCCATGAAATGACGGCATTAACCGATGGGATCAAAGGCGCACCTAAATTAGATACCGACGTAAAATGCGTCTTTATGTATCAAGGTAACTGGCTGTTAAATCAGCACTCTGACTGCAATGCAACGGCCAAAATATTGGCCGATGAAAGCAAGTTAGAGTTTATTTTCGTGATGGATAATCACATGACAGCCAGCGCTAAATTTGCGGATATTTTACTACCGGATATTACTTGGCTGGAAAACTCTCGTATTGTGGCCTTCTCAACGCATTTGACTATGACTGAACATGTCATTGATCCTATGTACGAGTGCCGCCATCCTTACGATGTCTTTGCCGATCTTGCCGACAAATTTGGTCTCCGCGAAAAATTTACTGAAGGGCGCAGTTGGGATGACTGGCAACGCTATCTGTATAACCAAAGCCGTTTAAAACACACGAATTTTCCGCCTATCGAGATTTTAGAACGAGAAAAAACCGTTCGTCTTCCGTTTGATCCTCTCGCACCGCGATATACGTTAAAAGCGTTTCGGGAAAATCCGGCCCTCAATCCACTGAAAACAGAATCAGGTAAAATTCAGATTTACAGCCATAAACTAGCCAAACTTGCGGAAACATGGACGCTGCCGGCGGGAGATACGATTACGCCATTGCCGCAATATACGCCGACGTGGGAGAGCTATGCCGATGAGGCATTAAGAGAGCAATATCCTTTACAACTCATTGGATTTAAATCAAAAGGACGCCCACACTCAACGTTTCATAACGTTCCGTGGCTGCGGGAAGTCATTGACGATGTTTTAATGATTAATCCTATTGATGCAAAGGCTCGTCATCTTGCTCAAGGGCAGATGGTGCATGTTTATAACGCACGCGGAACGATTCAAATTCCAATACGCATTACGCCAAGAATAATGCCCGGCGTTGTAGCGATGGGCGAAGGTGCATGGTATCAGCCGGATGAGAAAGGCATTGATATCGGTCGATGCATTAATACCCTCACTCGTTTAAAGCCGACGGCCTTAGCGAAAGCCAACCCTCAAGGAACCAATCTGGTCGAAGTCAAACCGATTTAAATTCAACGTTAGCCTCTCAATGGAGGCTAACTCATTGATTTCGTTTTAGCCGGAAATCTATCTCTTTTTATAGGTGAATAAAATGAGCCATCGTATAGAAACTGAAGCTATTACTGAGCGTGAATTGTCACTGGTCAGCTTATCCCTTTTGTATCATTTCTTTTGCTTTGAACCACAAAAGGCACTAATCAACAATATGTTAAACAGCGATATTCTTAATCTTTGGCACAGTAAATGGGACATGGATATTCACGAGACAAACACCTTTTTACAAAATCAAGATGCTCTCGAGCGTTTGCAGGCTGACCATTTAGCCTTATTCGTTGGCATTGGGATGCCAAAAGCCGTTCCATGGGGATCGGTTTATCTGACGGAAGAGAACCTGCTATTACAGCGCTCAACTCATGCATTAACCGCTTTTTTGAAATCCCACCGCATTATACTTTGTACCGATGAACAGCAAATTTCTGACCACATTGGATTATGTTTATCAGTACTCGCCTTGCTATTAAAACAATGGGGAGATTATCCGGAAGAAACCACCGAGCGCACAATACGCGAATTTTTACGCGATCATTTATTGCCATGGAGTGGCCGTTTTTGCGAATTGCTCACCGCCCATGCTGAAACGCCTCTATATGCATTATTAGGAAAAGTCACTAAACGGATATTAAAAGATCAGCAACATCAATGGCAGATTACCCCGCGGCCCCGCACGCTATATTATTGATCTTAAACTTTTACAAACGGATTTTATCTAATGGGGGCCATGAGGTTGCCATTCGTGTGCCGGCGTTCAAAAGTCTCAACTCACGGTTTTATCAGGTTGAGGAAAATATGCCGATCACCATGGCAAAGTCTTCCCCTCCATGCTCTAATCGGCGCCATTAAGAAACCCCGTAATTAAGAGGCTCCTAATACTGTGGCACAATACGTCTATACTATGCATCGTGTCGGAAAAGTTGTTCCTCCGAAGCGACATATTCTAAAAAATATCTCTCTCAGCTTCTTCCCCGGCGCCAAAATTGGTGTGCTTGGTTTAAACGGCGCAGGTAAATCCACGCTATTACGCATTATGGCCGGTATCGACACCGATATCGAAGGTGAAGCGCGTCCGCAGCCGGGCATTAAAATTGGTTATTTGCCGCAAGAACCTAAGCTGAATCCTGAGCAAACCGTAAGAGAAGCAGTTGAAGAAGCCGTCAGTGAAGTCAAAAATGCCTTAACGCGTTTAGACGAAATTTATGCGGCATACGCAGAACCGGATGCAGACTTCGATAAGCTGGCTAAACAGCAAGGCGAAATGGAAGCGATCATTCAATCTCACGATGGACATAATCTGGATAACCAGTTGGAGCGTGCTGCTGATGCATTGCGCCTTCCGCCGTGGGACGCCAAAATTGAGCATTTATCCGGTGGTGAACGCCGTCGCGTTGCACTTTGTCGCCTACTGCTGGAAAAACCGGACATGTTACTGCTCGACGAACCAACCAACCACTTGGACGCAGAGTCCGTTGCCTGGCTGGAACGCTTCCTGCATGACTATGAAGGCACCGTTGTAGCCATTACCCACGACCGTTACTTCCTTGATAACGTCGCAGGCTGGATTCTGGAACTTGACCGCGGTGAAGGTATTCCATGGGAAGGTAACTATTCTTCATGGCTGGAGCAAAAAGATAAGCGTCTGGAGCAAGAAGCCTCTTCCGAAGCCGCTCGCCGCAAATCTATTGAGAAAGAACTTGAGTGGGTTCGCCAGAATCCAAAAGGCCGTCAAGCTAAGAGTAAAGCGCGTCTTGCCCGCTTTGATGAGCTCAATAGCGTTGAATATCAAAAACGCAATGAAACCAGCGAGCTGTTCATTCCGCCCGGCCCTCGTTTAGGCGATAAAGTGCTGGAAGTTCAGAATCTGAAAAAATCTTATGGCGATCGTCTGCTAATAGAAGATTTATCATTCGCGATTCCAAAAGGTGCCATTGTCGGTATTATCGGCCCGAACGGCGCTGGTAAATCAACGCTGTTTCGCATGATTTCCGGTCAGGAGCAGCCTGACAGCGGCACAATCACTTTAGGTGATACCGTAAAAATCGCCTCCGTTGATCAGTTCCGTGACAGTATGGACAATAGCAAAACGGTTTGGGAAGAAGTTTCCGGCGGTCTGGATATTATGCGCATTGGTAACTTTGAACTGCCAAGCCGCGCTTATGTCGGTCGCTTCAACTTCAAAGGCACCGATCAGGGCAAACGCGTTGGCGAGCTTTCCGGCGGCGAACGCGGTCGCTTACATTTAGCTAAACTGCTACAAGTTGGCGGAAATATGCTGCTTCTCGACGAACCGACTAACGATCTGGATATCGAAACGCTGCGTGCGCTCGAAAACGCCCTGTTAGAGTTCCCGGGCTGCGCCATGGTCATTTCCCATGACCGCTGGTTCCTTGATCGTATCGCTACGCACATCCTTGATTACGGCGATGAAGGTAAAGTGGAATTCTTTGAAGGTAACTTTACTGAATACGAAGACTGGAAAAAGCGTACGCTGGGTGCAGAAGCGCTTGAACCTCATCGTATCAAATATAAGAAGATCGCCAAATAATTCTGATCTATTCTTATTAACGGATGTTTTATCAATACACACATTAACGCCCCTTAATTTAGGGGCGTTTTTTCAGGTTGAGCGTAACGGGCTTAATCACTTGAGGAGAGCAGAGATGCCTGCAAACGTTTTATTATTAGGCGCAACCGGATTAATCGGCAGTCATTTACTCGCTATGCTGCAATCCGATCCGCGCATTGAACGCATTTACGCTCCGACGCGCCACCCGCTGTCAAATGCGGGTAACAAAGTGATTAACCCAACGGGCAGTGATGTTCAAATTCTGCTTGATACGCTGACTGAACCCGTTGACGCCGCTTTTTGCTGTTTGGGAACCACACAAAAAACCGCCGGTAGCCGCGCGGCTTTCCGCTTTGCTGATATTACACTTCCCGGGTAATGACTCCAACTTATTGATAGTGTTTTATGTTCAGATAATGCCCGATGACTTTGTCATGCAGCTCCACCGATTTTGAGAACGACAGCGACTTCCGTCCCAGCCGTGCCAGGTGCTGCCTCA
>NZ_JAENDM010000091.1:0-7672 GCF_019375075.1 Escherichia sp. XD33 | reverse complement strand
ACCTAACCGGCGATTACGTCTGGCGGCAGAGCCGCAGACTGGAAGACGGGAAGTTTCGGCCCTTACGGATGCCCGGAAAACCTTAGCGTACGATTTTTTCCGAATTCTGCGGGCTCCCCTGATAGATAAGGGCGAGTTTATTCAGTTGCAGGTTCCGGAAGCGTTCGAGCAGGAAGTGAATAAGCGCCTGGCCAGGTTTGGCATTGACGAACAGACCGTAACTCACCCCGTTACGCCCAAATACGCGAAGCTGATCGCCACGCTGAAGGAGTTTTTCCCGGAAGGTAAGCAAATCATCTTCACCGATGAAAAAACGCAGCACCAGAAGCTCAAGCGCATTATCTGCAATGCTCTAAACCTTGAACCTTCAAAGGTGGGGATCCTGAATGCTCAGACGGTTGCCGAGGCAGGTAAAACCGGTAAGAAACTGAAAGCGGTTAAACCGCCGAAAGAGCTACCGGATGAACCAACAGATGCACAGATAGCGAAATACAACGAGCAAATGGCTCTGTATGACGCCTATATCGCGCAGCAAAATGAAATGTCGTTGGGCGGTCTGGAAAAGATTGCAGCCGACTTCCAGGAGGGCCGGACTCCGATCATCATCTGCAACAAAAAGGCAGAGGTGGGTATCAACCTGCATCGAGGAACGACGGATATCCACCACCTGACGTTGCCGTGGACACCAGCCAGTATCGCACAGCGTAACGGTCGCGGTGCCCGAGTTGGTTCCAACCGTGCAAGCGTTCGCGTTCACTACTACTGCGGTAAGGGGTCTTTCGATGAATACCGACTGAAGACGCTGAAGCGTAAAGCAGGCTGGATCTCCGATATCCTCCGTTCAGATAAGTCAGAAATGGAGAACGCCGACGCCAATGACATGATCGAAATGCAGATGTATACCGCGAAGGATGACGGCGAACGTCTGGCAATGATGCAGGTTCAAATGGATAAGGCGAAAGCTGCGAAACGCGCTCGCCAGAAAGAACAGGCTACTATCGACCTTCAGAACTACATCAAGGCGCAGCACGCAGCTGGCGAGGATGTGGAGGTACTTACCGCTGAATTAGAGCGAAGCAAAGCGGAACTTGAAAAGACCACCGCCGAGGTAGCTAAATTCAAACAGGCGGCAATGGCCAAGGCAGCGGATAACGCAGACTGGAAGGCCCGCTGGGGGAGTGTCCATCACACAGACCGTATGTTGTTAGCACAGTATCGCGCGTCGTTGAAAAGCGCCATTCAGCGCAAGGCTAATATCTCTCAGGCCATCTCCCGCTATGAGAAATTATTGAACCGTACCCAGAAGGCCGCGACGGATATCAAACGCCTGCGCCCGCTGGTGGAGGATGCAATAAATAAAGGCATTCTGGATGTTGATCCTGATCTGGTTAACCATGCGAATGAGTTCCTTGTTATCGGCGATCGCTCATGGCGTGTAGGCCAATACTACGATTGTGCCGGTGATATCGTTCGCATTAAGTCGCTGGACTTCGACAGCCAGCGCGCAGACGTGGAGATCATCTTTACCTTCAAAGGCACCAAATCGGGTAACTGGGATGTGAAGACGCTGGATAAACAGGTTGATGTAACTCCTGATGAAGATGCTGTTATGCAGAAAATCAGTGGTGGCGTCTCCATCGCCGGGATTAACGACATCATTTCCTGTGACGATTTCTACCGTTTCCAGCAGCGCGGCATGATCAAAATCACTGACTCATACGGCGTTCAGACTACAGAGTCAGGCTATAGCATTGATTTTGTTGGTACCTATACGGACCCACTGAAGCATGTGGTTTACCCGGATCGCCGTGACGGCGCGCTGAAGTCGTCAATTGCAAAATGGGTGCTTGGTATGATGTCGGAAGGGAATAACCGCCAGATCCGTTCGGCAGAAACATTCCTGGTTGAATTGTTTGGCTCCAATTATGGCGATGTAATCGCGTCATACGGGGATACGCTATCCCCTGAAGCAATTCAGGAGAAAATAGCGGATGCGATCGCAAAAATGCCGGAGAAAACAAGCCAGGGGGCTACTCGTAACGGGGATTCTGAACTTGAGATCACCAATGCCATTTTCGGTACCAATGAGTTCCGGGCGTCAGATTTTGAGGTCACCACAGCACAGTTTGGCACCATTGGCATTTACAGCAATAAAGACGAGATCAAACAGGCAATGGACGCTGCAAGCGCGCGCATTGCAGCAGAACGGAAAGCCAATCTGAATCATGCAGTCGCCGCACTGACTCAATCGTGGGTAACAGCAATCAGGGAGGCCGCCACCACAGGGAAAATCACACCGGCAATTGCGGATGTCGTAAACGACGGCTCTAAATTTATGGATGCCTATCAAATGGATGCGGTGCAGTTGCCATCAGCCTATGGGCAACTCAGCTATCGCATGACCTACAACCTGGTATCAATGTTTTCCGACCTTGCCATCCTTGGGCTGGTGGATCTTAACGAGGTTACGCCGGAATTACTCAGCATGCGCAAGAATCATGTTGAGATATTGCAGAGAATTAACACGGTTCTTGCCGGGCGCACCGATGAAGAGAAACAGGCCGACGCTGATCGGATAAACCTGGCTCTAGGCAACATCACGGAGGAAGAAATTGCCGCCAGAAACGAGAAACAAGAAGAGTTATCATCAATACAGGGTGATGCCACCAGCATAGTTCAGTCTCTTGGGCTGAATTATCGCGTATCCACCGCCGACCTGAAGATGATGTACGCACCAAAATTCGCCGCTGGCGAGGTATTTGGGCTTCAGGAAGCCTCCGGCATGAAAGGGGTTCTTTTCCGTGCGAAAGACGCAATCAAGGCGAAATTCGGCGCTCGCTGGTTGCCAGCGAAGGCGAAGAACAGCGACTTCCCAGGTAACTGGTGGATTATCGAGACAAAACACAACGTGGCGGACGTTCTGGCCGTCATCCAACAATACGCATAACAGGAGCGCCCGGTTCGCCGGGCGTCGCATAATATGGTCACACTATCTGATACAATAAAACCGAATAAAACATATCTTGAGGCGGTGCTGCGTACGGCGTTGTTAGGAAAGACAGAAGACGAATACGTTGATTTCTTCCTGTCAGGGCTACGCGGGCGATTACTGAAAAATCCCCGCCTGTACCGCAGTTATGGCCCATACTGGCCGGAAATTAAAAAATTATTACTGGAGCGCGGTTATGGTAATTTCGGTCGTCTCGTTGACCGTGACGTTCGCAAAATTTACCGTTATGACCGCCCGGCGCTAACACTCATAGCCGCGACGCTCTACAGCCAGGAGCGTTTTGATAATGGTCAGATATACTCAGCCTGGCATTTACTGCCAGTGCCTGAAGAAGTTGACGACCAGGACTATGAGTTTGAGTCTTACGATTTGGAAGTTGAAGCCTTGGCACAGGCTGGAGAGAAAACTTGAAAAAGCGATACTACACAGTAAAGCATGGGACGCTACGAGCATTACAAGAGTTTGCTGACAAGCATAACGTTGAGGTGCGCAGGGAAGGGGGAAGTAAAGCTCTGCGCATGTACCGTCCGGACGGGAAATGGCGTACGGTCGTCGATTTCAAAACAAACAGTGTTCCCCAGGGCGTCCGCGACCGGGCATTCGAAGAATGGGAGCAGATCATCATAGATAACGCATTGCTCCTGAATGCTGATTAAACTTCCCGCCATTTTGCCCGGTCTGTCGCCGGGCATCTTTCAGAGATAATTACCTTTACCCGTCAATTCCCCTCGTGGTACTTGTCTTTGCGCCAGTGTTTGGGTTCCGCGAATTATGTTAATCAGAGGGCTTAGTAACGATGGTTCCTGGCGGGCCTCAACTTCTCCAGTCATTGCCCTGATGTAGTCGGCGCTTGCAACGTTGTTGTATTCCGTTGCGAAGCAGCATAACAACGTCAGAACGTGCTCTGTCGTTATTTCGCTCCAGTTGATGTTGAAAAATTCATCGCCTTTTTTATCGTGTTCGGAATCGAAGATGCTTTGGTGGAGGATGTATTTGCCGGATTCCTTGCGCGGTAACTTGATTGCTTTCTGGCGTTCCAGCTCCTTATAAATCTGCATTGCCTCAATTAGTACCGGCCTGCCGTTCATGAAGGGATCGCGCAACCTTACACGCTGGCCAACTCGACCAGTAATAAAGCTGTTTTCCTCTTCCACCAGCACGATAAAACCCTTTTCCTCTTTTTCTCGCAATTCTCGCAGCAGCTGGAGTTCCATATCGCGGCGGCGTTCAGGGTAGCTGGTCCGCTCAGCCATTATCAGCTCGTTATTGATCCATGCAGCAGTCATTGACGCCGGTTTGCCGACGCTCATCGAAACAACGCATATTTTCTTATCCATAGCGCCCCCTACAAAAAAGAAAAGCCACCAGCGGCGGCTTAGCAATACAACTGAAGGTAGCGCCCGGTACTCAGACTGTGCCGTCCATGGAATATTTGAAAAGGGATCCATCCGTACCGGGCATGTGATGATTCTGACTGAAGTCACTTGTCAGTTGTCAATCACTTAGCATTAAAAATAATATATTTATTAGTGCATGGTGTTTGCCATCTCATAGGCGTCAGCCAGTAACTCCATCTCTGACTTGTTCAGCAGGGTGAATTCTTTCTTGCCTCCAACCACACCATCGGCATGAACAGGGACCAGCCAGGGGTATTTTGCTCTTACTTCAGCCGGTGCTGCATGCTGGTGGTGCCATCTACAAAGTGGCAATTGCTTTTTGTGACAACCAGGCGCGGTACGACCGGAGATATGGTGCAGAGACACCTCTTCAGATATTACTCCATGCATGTAGCAGGCAATGCAGGGGAGAGTGCCAAGAGCATTGGCGATGGTCCGTTCCTCCGCCGTCGGTGTTCGCCCCTTCAAGCCACGAGATTTTATTTTTACCGCACTTTTCCGCGTTTTGCTGGCTGGTGGGCACTCTTTCTGTTTAGCGATACGGCGGTCGATAGAATCCCGCATTTTCTGATATTGCGATTCTCGCCAGGCGGGGTCAGCCAACTTTTCCCGTTGCCGAGCGATCGCTCGTTCTCTGGCTGCCTTCTGCCACTCGCGGCGCTGTTCAAGTTTTTGTTCGATTGTTTTCATATGGCAAAAAAAAGGCGGCCTGATGGCCGCCAATGATGTCAAGGAGTGAAGTAATGGCAACGTCTTCGTAGTTGACAAAAACTGCGGCTCAATTATAGCAATCAATTAGAGCAATCAAAGTTATTTATTTATCGCGAATCACATTTTTTCACTTCAGTACCTGTGTGCTATACTCCTTTTTGATTGATTGGATGCGGAATACAAACCCGCTCTTTTGTGCAGCCTGGCTCCTTGCCAGGCTTTTTTTATTTCAGCATGGAAGCTGTTAACGCTTTGGACCTTGCTGAACTGATTGAAAGGGCTTTGTCAACGTGCCCCAAAAATTCGCCAAACTCGGCCATCACTTTGGCAAAACCGCGCCGTACTTCTTTCTCGGTGGCATTCATCACGAAATGTTCAGCACTACGCATACTTTTGACAGGGAACGCAACGGATATTGAGTCAATATCAGGCATTCTATCGCTCAGCTTTACAGTGACAATGACGGCTGGCGACTGAATATTAGTGCTTACAGACAGCACTACATATTTTCCGTCGATGTTGAAATCCTTTCTCACATGTCACCATAAATATCAAAGAATTAGAGCAATCATTTACGCGTTAATGGCTAATCGCCATCTTCCAGCAGGCGCACCATTGCCCCTGTTTCACTATCCAGGTTACGAATGTAGTTCATGACAATATTTACGTTGGTCCAGCCACCAGCTTGCATGATCTCCGGTATTGAAACTCCGGCGCGGGCCATATCTCGCGCGGCACCGACACGGGCACTGTGTCCAGACCAGGCCAGGTACCTCTGGCCAGAGTCATCCTTAGCTCCGTAAATCAATCGGTGAGTTGCTTCAAAAATCCCTTCCAGGGCGCGAGTTGATAGCTGGCTGGTGGATGATGGCGAGGCAACACCATTTTTTCTGACGCGGCAAAACAGGTAGTTATTCGGATCATCAGCTACACCAGAGACAGAAATCCATCGCTCGACCAGTTTAGTTACCCCCAGGCTAAGTGCCTTCTCTACACCAGCGGTGCTAACCAGCGTTTTCGTTCTGCCAATATGGATTAACATTCTCCCACCGTCAGTACGTGAGATATCTTTAACCCTGATCCTGGCAATTTCGGCTATACGTAACAGGGTGTTATAAGCAATCCCCAGAAATGCCAGATTACGTATATCCTGGCAGCGATCGCTATTTTCCATGAGCGAACGAACCTGGTCGAAATCAGTGCGTTCGAACGCCAGTGCCTGTTTTGCACGTTCACCGGCATCAACGTTTTCTTTTCGGATCCGCCGCATGACCAGTGAAACAGCATTGCTGTCACTTGGTCGTGGCAGCCCGGACCGACGATGAAGCATGTTTAGCTGGCCCAAATGTTGCTGGATAGTTTTCACTGCCAGACCGCGCGCCTGAAGATATAGAAGATAATCGCGAACATCTTCAGGTTCTGCGGGAAACCATTTCCGGTTATTCAACTTGCACCATGCCGCCCATGACCGGCAAACGGACAGAAGCATTTTCCAGGTATGCTCAGAAAACGCCTGGCGATCCCTGAACATGTCCATCAGGTTCTTGCGAACCTCATCACTCGTTGCATCGACCGGTAATGCAGGCAAATTTTGGTGTACGGTCAGTAAATTGGACATTTGACACTCAGATAATGGTTTTAAGTAAAGTGTACAGGATCGGCTCTGCCTTTACCTGTTTATGGTTCTCGTCATAGAAACGCCAACGACCGCGACTGCGTTCTATCTTTTCTTCACCGCGCGATAATGACAGTTGACAACTATCACGATCAAACCCTTTTGCCCGCCAGTAGCCACGGTTTTTCTCAAGCTCAATATGAGTGGACACTTTAGCAGCTGAATATCCCATTTTTCACCTCTGATTGATTGGTGGTGCTAAGTGCGCTACGCGAAATCTGGAGCACTAACACTGCCAACATTTCGCAGATTTTACGTAGCGCAACCTTGATCAAATGATCAAGTGATCACTATTTGACCTGATAAGGTATTTAACTGTATGGATTTACAGGTAAATTGATCATGTTCAATAACCCTTAAGATAACTTCGTATAATGTATACTATACGAAGTTATTAGGTCCGAAGAGGAGTTTACGTCCAGCTGCGCATAAAAATCAAGAATTATTAGAGCAATAAATTTTGAGAGAAAAATCCCACTCCACCAGCCAAAAACTGGATTGTTTTTCATAGTTGTTTGACAATTGCTCTAATAAATTATAGTTTTGCCGCCGTTACGTAATACGACTTTGGATTCACTATTTAATGTGTCTTCAGCGTTGTAGAGCGGCTCAGAAGGAAATGAGCAAACAGGGAAACCTTATACAACGGCATTACAGCTATGGAAGGTGCGAATAAGCAGGTCATTTCTTCCCAAGCTGACTCGCTGATTAAAATTTCGCGGATCTGGGCCGATTTTTTTCCCGCAAACACATCGAATCAGCCTATTTAGGCTATTTTTTCCACCATTTCTGGCGTTATTTCCGGTTTTTACTGAGATCTCTCCCACTGACGTATCATTTGGTCCACCCGAAACAGGTTGGCCAGGGTGAATAACATCG
>NZ_JAENDM010000090.1:0-8088 GCF_019375075.1 Escherichia sp. XD33 | reverse complement strand
CGATGTTATTCACCCTGGCCAACCTGTTTCGGGTGGACCAAATGATACGTCAGTGGGAGAGATCTCAGTAAAAACCGGAAATAACGCCAGAAATGGTGGAAAAAATAGCCTAAATAGGCTGATTCGATGTGTTTGCGGGAAAAAAATCGGCCCAGATCCGCGAAATTTTAATCAGCGAGTCAGCTTGGGAAGAAATGACCTGCTTATTCGCACCTTCCCAAGGTATGTGGTGATAACAGGGGCCTCCTTGCCGTCACCCAAAAACAAAACGGTATGTTTATGCGCTGTGATGATTCCCCCGGATTCTTTTCATGGTCCAGTGGTGTATACAAAGTCAATTAATATGATAACGTGTTGGACTTTCAATATGTTACCCACACGGTTATCCCCCGTTACTGTGGATAATCAATATATTGTGTCTCTGGCAGCTGTTTTTCCTACCATATGTAGTCCTTCCCCGTTCTTTTTTGTGATCGGACAGTGTGAAAAATGACATCACAGTAGAGACGCTGCTGACGGGATAATGTTCATCAATGGTCGTAAGATTGGCCGGGACTGGTTACCCGTCGGACTAAGGGCCGGCCAACGCGCAGCGACGGCCGCTGGCTTTAAAAATGCCGGCGGAAATTTAAAGATTAAGCCGCATACTCTACTAAATTTTGCAAATTTCACTCAACATGCTTCGTTCAGATCCCAACAGAGCTTTCACCATCGCCTGTAATAGCCGTCCTGCTGCGTGATTACTCCGCTCAACGGGTTGATAGCGACAAGCCAATACCTGTTCGTGACAGGCATTGATTGAACCGTTGTCCCAAACTAATAATGAGCCGACGATGCAGGTGGGGCCGTGGTCCCAGACAGATAACCTGACAGATGACGCAGGTGGGACCGTGGTCCCAGACAGATAACCTGACCGACGACGCAGGTGGGACCGTGGTCCCAGACAGATAACCTGACCGACGACGCAGGTGGGACCGTGGTCCCAGGCAGATTACCTGACCGACGATGCAGGTGGGACCGTGGTCCCAGACAGATAACCTGACAGATGACGCAGGTGGGACCGTGGTCCCAGGCAGATTACCTGACCGACGATGCAGGTGGGACCGTGGTCCCAGGCAGATTACCTGACCGACGATGCAGGTGGGACCGTGGTCCCAGACAGATAACCTGACCGACGATGCAGGTGGGACCGTGGTCCCAGAGAGAATATTCAGGCCAGTTATGTTTTCTGGCCTGTGAGAAAGGAAATGAAGTAAAGGGAGATAACCGTAGACTAAAGCGTGTCCGCATCAGACTCCTGGTTTCTCAAGCTCCTTAAGAATGGCTTCTATTTTCTCTATACACTCCGCAGGAATGCGGGACCTATCCAGGTTAAGCACTATTTTATCGCCCTTATACAATGCTGTTGCCCCTGGAGCAAACTGATGACGTGAGCTCAGATTAACTCTTGATGCGCGAGATTGTTTCAGTACGGATGTTAAAAGACTAATGACCTCTTCAGCTTCAAAGATTAGTCCCGCTTTCTTCTGATCGTGGAGAGTCTCAGCCTGCTGCTTCAGTAATTCTTCTTTATCTGCAAAAGCCTTCTGAAGGGCTTCACCTGACCGGGCAGACAGTTCTCCAGGATGTGCAAACAGGGCAACAACTGATTTAGGCAGTTTGGCCGTATTGATACAGCGGGTAATGATCTTACGAGAGATGTTTTCCGCATCGGCAAGCGCAGAAATATTTCCGGCAAACTCATTCTGCAGCCGGCTTGTATAACGCAGGCCACGTTCATAAGCACTCGTCGGCCGATAATCGTTACCCAGCCGGGACAATGCAGCCATCTGCTCGTCGTCCAGTTCACCAACCAGAATGCGATAATCACTTTCCGTCAGGATTGCGGCTTTACGGCGACGGCTGCCGTCTGCAATTTCTATGACATCAGAAACCCGGCGGCCGAAAGCTGGAGTCTGCTGACCGGTCAGTAAAAATGAAGGTATGAGATCATCCAGAGCATCTTCGGTAAGTAGTTCCTGATCACGCTCATTTCCTG
This sequence comes from Escherichia sp. XD33, assembly GCF_019375075.1. Classification (NCBI taxonomy): domain Bacteria; kingdom Pseudomonadati; phylum Pseudomonadota; class Gammaproteobacteria; order Enterobacterales; family Enterobacteriaceae; genus Escherichia; species Escherichia sp. XD33. The sequence continues at coordinate 6,050 of NZ_JAENDM010000090.1, read as the reverse complement.
ACCATACGCGTGAGGCGCTCTCAACAGACTCTCCCCGGAGCACCTCAAGGGTAAATTTTACTTCCCGTCCACATACCGGAAGAGAGATAGCATTACCGCGGGCCATAGCACCCACGCGCGCAATTAATGAATCCACCATCGGCGCGGCCGGCGCCGGTGATGAAGTATCTTCAGTCGATTGAGTATGTGTGGTATGCCTTGGAATGACAGGGGCACGCTTCATTATCTAATCTCCCAGCGTGGTTTAATCAGACGATCAAAAATCTCATTACAAACAGGTTCCCAGATTGAAAGTGCGTTTCGCCATGCGCCGGTCGAAGAACGTTGATCAATCGCCTGTTCGAAAACGGTTCTCATGCGGATCTGGCCTTTACCAACTTCATCGGTTTCACGTACCACATTTTTAAGAACCATGCTTCCCCAGGCATCGCGAATTTGTTCTTCCATCCACGGTGACTGCGAACCATTGTTATTACTGTATTTGGTAAGCAGAATACGGACATCCGGCTCAAAGCCTTTAAGATCCACATTCCTGAGCAGATCACGAAGCATATCGAAAAACTGCAGTGCAGAAGTGTAATCGAACAGCTCTGCCGGGGTGGGAACAATCAGCACATCAGCAGCGCATACGACATTGATCGTGCCAATACCGAGGTTCGGTGCGCTGTCGATAACAATCACATCATAGTCATGAGCGACCGTTTCAATAGCAAGGCGGAGCATCAGATGCGGGTCGGTGGGCAGTTTTCCTTCATCAAATTTGCCCATCAGTTCAGTTTCAATGCGATGCAGTGCCAGGCAGGACGGAATGATATCAAGGCCAGGCCAGCAGGTTGGTTTTATCGCATAACTGGCATCATCCTTTTCACCAAGATAAAAGGGCAGGAGAGTATCTTCCGCGTGTATATGAAGATCGGGCACCCATCCGTGATACATCGAGGCTGTGCCCTGAGGATCATTACCCTCGACAAGCAGAACGCGTAATCCTTTCAGGGCCAGGTCCTGAGCCAGGTGAACAGAAACGGAGGTTTTGTAAACACCACCTTTGTGAGCAGCAACACCAATCACCGGCGGAAACGCATCTTCAGCACGGCGCAGTCGTGTACCAAATACATCCCGCATGTGATTGATTTGCTCGATGGTATAACCAACGCGTTGCTCAACTCTTCCACGGGTTTCCATATCAGGGTGAGGCAGCCGGCCAGCTTTCTCGGCATCCCTGATAGCCTGAGATGACACGCCAACTAAATCAGCTGCTTCACCAATCCTCCAGCGCCGGGTTATTTTCCGGGCTTCCGGACTGTCATCATTAAACTGCGCAATGGCGATTGCTTTCGTCATTTCATGACCAGCACTTATGCACTGGTTGAGTGTATCCATGAGTCCCATACTGAACATCCTTTAATCATCACTTTGCATTATTTTATTAAATCTTGGAATTTATTGCAAAGCAACAATAAAAACGCAAAGTGCACGAAAAAGTGCAAAGTGAACCGCATTGGGTGATGCAAAGACCGCAGGGGAGTACAAAAGAGTACATACCGCAGCCAATATTAATCACTGCCGCTCGCCGCAGTAAGCGATCTCACGGAGTGAGAAAGCGGCGAGGAAGCGGAAAATCACAGAATTCACAGATTGCACGTACGTCGGGTTGCTTAAGATGGCTCGGGATCAGCCAGTTATAATGAAATTGACTGCGATATGTAATATATTGACTGTGGCATGATACTTACTGTATCTGTGTCGAGAAAGAGGAAAGACGACTCAGCATACCGCAGTCAATGTTTCATTGTTGTACCTGTAGATCTCAATCTTCCAGAGCGTATTCAGGAAAATCAGGCCAGGGTTCTGGATACCTGGTGTGGCGCTTCCGGCCTTGTATCTGAGTTATTCAAGGTCTCGATCCAATAATTGATCCCAAGGAGATCATAGTGAGATCCAAAAGAGATCCCCGGATCGCTCCAGCATGCGCTGTAACTGGCTTTAACGTCTGTCTGGATCGACTGCGGAATGTAAAATGTTGACTGTTATATGCATAATCTAATACTGTGATATGCAACGGTATTTACTGAGGTATGTATATCCGTTGACTGCGATACGTATTACTACATCCTTTTGTGGATAACCGTTGAGGATCAAGATGACGAGCGAAAATAACAGCTTACTTCTGAACCTTCAGGAAATTGATAAGACAACCGGCGAAGTTGTTAAGCTGGATGTCAACAGCACCAGTACCGTGCAGCCAGTAGCGCTCATGAGACTCGGTCTCTTCGTCCCAACTCTGAAATCAACAGGGAAGAGCAAGGCGAACCGGAAAAACGTTACAGACGCGACTGAGGAGCTTGTACAGCTGTCTATTGCCAAAAGCGAAGGGTACACTGACGTTAAGATCACCGGTTCGCGTCTTGATATGGACACGGATTTTAAAGTCTGGCTGGGGATAATTCGTTCCATGTCGGAGTATGGGGTAAAAAGTGACACCCTGGAACTGTCGTTCGTCGAATTCGTTAAGATGTGCGGATTTAACTCCCGTCGTTCAAACAAAAAAATGCGCGATCGCATCAGTAATTCCCTGTTTAAACTTGCCTCGGTTACGCTGAAGTTCCAGAGCGAGACCAAAGGATGGACCACCCATCTGGTGCAGTCAGCCTATTATGACATCACCGAGGATATCGTTGAGATAAAGGCTGAACCTAAGCTGTTTGAGCTTTACCACATGGACAGAAGGGTACTGCTGCGGCTGAAAGCCATTGACGCCCTGCAGCGCAAGGAATCAGCCCAGGCGCTTTATACCTACATCGAAAGTCTTCCCCAGAATCCTGCACCTATTTCCATGAAACGGATGCGTGACCGGCTGAATCTCACCTCAAATGTCTATACGCAGAACCACACGGTGCGTAAGGCGATGGAGCAGCTGCGGGATATTGGTTATCTGGATTACACCGAGTTTAAACGTGGCCGAGCCACCTATTTCAGCGTGCATTATCGCAACCCCAAACTCATCAGTGGTCCTGTGAAGGTTCCGCGCAAAGAGGAAGAAGAGAAGGCGCCAGAGCAAAATTATGACGAAGTCATTAAGGCGCTGAAGGCTGCTGGCATCGATCCTCTTAAACTGGCTGAAGCCCTCTCAGCGATGAAGCCAGAAAATTGACTGCGATATGCATATCATGACTGCCGTATGCCGCTAAGGACATTCCATTGACTGTGATATGCATCACGCATACCGCAGTCAATGTTTATTCTCTATCATCTCTGCCCGGATCGAACAATATTGACTGTAATATGTGATTTGGGGTCGTGATACGCAGATATTGACTACGGCATGCGGGTTAAATGGGGGTAATCCCTGGTCTGTTAACCATTCCATGGGTGATAACATGCCACAGTCAATTTTTCAGTAAAGCTCTATACCCCTTATGAAAATCTCAATCGGGTGCTGAGACGGTCATGTTACCTGACGGTATCCGTTCCCCTGTGTACTGCAGGTTTAGCCCGGAAGGATGAGACTGCAGCTGTCTGTATAACCCGGCGCCAGCTTCACACTGCTAAATGCGATTAGGAAACGGGAGCCGGATGGCAGAAAGGTGTTGGCCACAGATGGTGAATGACTTTCGCGGTTAACGGGATGATTTGCTGAGCTTCCAGGAAAAACGCACAGTGGGATGCACGGCCAGTATGCCTGCATTGTGCCCTGTCTTGACTGCGGTATGTTGATGCCTGCAGGATTGCAGGTCACCGGGTAAGACCATGGCGGTTCAGTCATCAGCATGATGGCCTGGTGTGCTAGAGCAGGGAGGGGGCTGAATGCTCTCTGCTCCTGTATTCCGTATTAGCGGAATACAGGACGTCATGCCAGGGCCGTCAATCTCAGCCGGCCGGGGGCAGGGAGCGAAGGATCTCCGCGGCATCTCGCCCATCACCGGTAAAGGGAACGGCCAGGGTGGCAGCCATGTCCAGCGCAAATACCCGGGTATAGACTTCCATCGAGCGCGGATCCTTATGCCCGGCCAGTGCCTGGATGACCTTCCTGGGCTGCCGGTGATAAAGCATGTGCATGATATAGCTGTGCCGGAAAGTATGCGGCGTTACCGGAATCGAAAAATGCACGCCGTCAGCTTCAGCCCGCTTCACCGCCTGTTTCAGCCAGTTGCGCATTGTCTCATCCGTGACCGGCCATAACGGCTCACGCCGGCGGGGGCGGGTGGTGACCATCCAGCTTTCCATCTGACGCACAAAACTGGCATCCGTCAGCGGTACCAGACGCACTTCATCTTTTGGCGGCCGGCCACGACGTGCCCGCACTTTTTCCGACAGCACCCGAACAAAAGGGCGCAGACCATCCAGGTCGAACGATTCCGGGGTGAGCGTCCGGGCTTCACCGATACGGATCCCGGTATTCCACATGGTGGCGAACAACATGTGGTGACGCTGGTCAGGCATATACCAGAGGAGGGCGCTCACTTCCGGCGCCAGGAGGTAAGCCGGCGTGGCACCTGTTGAGGTGGCCATCCGCCGGAGTGCCACCGCGGTCGCAAAATCAACGCCCGGGGCGATCGGCAGCAGAGAGACGCGTTCTGGTGAATTCTGCAAGGGAATGATGCTGTTCATGAGTTATTTTTCACGTAGCGCACGCACTGTTTATGGATACAGGTATTTTGCACCTGACGGGCCGATCCTGCCATGACAATAAATCGCAGCGCGCGGATCCTTTTGTTGTCTTATCCCGCATTATTGCGGGTAAAACCAAATGCGTAAAGGATCGTTTTTCTGCTCAGATCCTCCATGAAGCCAGTAATGACGCGGGTTGATGGCTGTTTTACGGTTTTTGGGAGAATTGGGGTAATGCCAGGACAAACAGGATCGAACCAAAGGGGAGGGAACAGAGAAGGGGAGGATGCGCTACGTGAATTCTGACCTGGTACACCCCTGTAACCCTGTCAGTTTCACGTAGCACAATGTGGTTGCTGACTACTGCCAGTTGAGATGACGGCCTGAATCGCCACGGATAATTTAGACACTTCCGAGCCGTTGATAATACTGGTTTTCATATTCTGTCGGTGACATCTGATCGCTGGAACCATGCCGACGCTTACTGTTATAAAACATTTCGATGTAATCAAAAATATCGCTGCGGGCTTCTTCCCGCGTTCCGTAGATCTTTTTCTTTATCCGTTCGCGTTTCAACAACTGGAAAAAGCTTTCTGCAACCGCATTATCATGGCAGTTACCGCGACGGCTCATGCTGCCCTCCAGGCCGTGTGATTTCAGGAACGACTGCCATTCATGGCTTGTGTACTGACTGCCCTGATCCGAATGAACCAGCACCTGTTTTTGGGGATTACGCCGCCATACAGCCATCAGCTGTGCGTTCAGGACAATGTCTTTTGTCATCCGGGATTGCATGGACCAGCCGATAATTTTGCGTGAGAACAGATCAACAACCACGGCAAGATACAGCCAGCCTTCGTGGGTCCTTATGTAGGTTATGTCCGTTACCCAACGCTCATCCGGAGCATCCGGATTGAACTGTCGCTGAAGCCTGTTGGGCGACACGATACTGGCCTTGCCTTTACGAGCCCGCGGGCTCCGGTATCCGACCTGAGCCTTTATCCCGATACGTTTCATCAGTCGCCAGACTCTGTTCACTCCGCACTGTTGCCCGCTGTCCCGCAGATCTAAATGGATTTTGCGATAACCGTAAGCGTACAGCGAGGGCCGTATTGACGGGGATGTGTTATTCAGCTGGCAGTGCTATGCGCCACGGAAGCAGTTCGCTGACCCGGTTGACCGGCCAGTCTGCTATGACGCCAAGCACATGGCGAAGGTAGCTTTCTGGATCCACGTCATTCAGTTTGCACGTCCCGATCAGGCTGTACAGTAGCGCTCCCCGCTCACCACCATGGTCAGAGCCGAAGAACAGGAAGTTTTTACGGCACTGTTGCAAATAGTCGGTGGTGATAAACTTATCATCCCCTTTTGCTGATGGAGCTGCACATGAACCCATTCAAAGGCCGGCATTTTCAGCGTGACATCATTCTGTGGGCCGTACG
>NZ_JAENDM010000089.1:0-8938 GCF_019375075.1 Escherichia sp. XD33 | reverse complement strand
TCTTCCATGGCACCGTCGCTCAGGTTGTACCAATGCTGCATGCAGTGAATACGCAGCATGGTCTCCAGCGGATAGGGCCGTCGGCCATTGCCCGCCTTGGGATAAAACGGCTCGATGACAGCGGTCATATTCTGCCATGGCAGAATCTGCTCCATGCGGGAGAGGAAAATCTCTTTTCGGGTCTGACGGCGCTTAGTGCTGAATTCACTATCGGCGAAGGTGAGTTGATGGCTCATGATGTCCCTCTGGGATGCGCTCCGGATGAATATGATGATCTCATATCAGGAACTTGTTCGCACCTTCCCTATGCATTGCTCATCTTACACACAGCGCAATGTTGTTAGATTACCCCAGCATGGATCATGGGTGAAACAGTAGGTCAGAGCTTCAGGCTCTGTGTTGTCAATACAGTGAGGCATAATTATGGCTTTCATTCAACCAACCATCGACGACGTTAGACATTGCTCTAACGCTTTATCTGTAGACCCTGCCGAAACCGACGCAGCCCGCGCCATTGCTGAACACTACTCAAAGATATCCAATCAGGAGTACCGCATCACCCAAGACGACCTGGATGACCTCACTGACACAATCGAATATCTCATGGCAACTAACCAGTTAGATTCACAATAAATGCACTAATAAATCTATTATTTTCGTTTGATCCCTCTATAATATAGGTCAGTAATGACCGGTTTTCTCAGCCGGGCGTTATTGACCATGTCAATTCTGGAGGAGGATCAATGATAAATTATGTCTACGGCGAACAACTGTACCAGGAGTTCGTCAGCTTCAGGGATCTCTTTCTAAAAAAAGCTGTTGCACGCGCCCAACACGTTGATACAGCCAGCGACGGTCGTCCTGTACGCCCGGTTGTCGTTCTACCGTTCAAAGAAACTGACAGCATTCAGGCTGAAATTGATAAATGGACTTTAATGGCGCGGGAACTGGAACAGTACCCAGACCTCAATATCCCAAAGACTATTTTATATCCAGTGCCTAACATCCTTCGCGGTGTGCGTAAGGTTACAACTTATCAGACAGAAGCTGTGAACAGCGTCAATATGACCGCTGGCCGCATTATTCATCTGATTGATAAGGACATTCGCATCCAGAAAAGCGCGGGGATCAATGAGCGCAGTGCGAAATACATAGAGAACCTGGAAGCAACAAAAGAGCTAATGAAGCAGTACCCGGAGGATGAAAAATTCCGTATGCGCGTACACGGCTTTAGCGAAACAATGCTGCGCGTCCATTACATTTCCAGTAGCCCTAACTACAATGATGGCAAATCAGTTAGTTACCATGTGCCGCTATGTGGCGTGTTTATCTGCGATGAAACTCTCCGAGATGGAATCATCATCAACGGTGAATTTGAGAAAGCAAAATTTAGCCTTTATGACTCTATAGAACCGATCATCTGCGGCCGCTGGCCACAGGCAAAAATATATCGCCTGGCAGATATTGAAAATGTAAAAAAACAAATTGCCATCACTCGCGAAGAGAAAAAGGTCAAATCAGCCGCATCAGTTACGCGCAGCCGCAAAACTAAGAAGGGGCAGCCAGTAAACGACAACCCCGAAAGCGCGCAATAGTTTCCATCCGGCATGGTTAATGAGTTATTCATTAAGCCATGCCAGAGCTTCATCAACCTGCGCTTCGTCTTCGACGCTAAGCACTTCATCCCGGGGCACATAATCCGCCAGCATAGCGAAACAGTATGTATCCCAATGGTCTGGTGAGTGCAGGTTGAGTTTTTTCTTCATATCTTCTTTTGACATCACCTTCCATTGACCTGCGGAATTTATCCCCACCGGTATCTTTGATGCTTCCTCTATAGTCGCAGCCCCCTTATCAAGCCGCATACGCCCTGATTTTACAGCTTCTGCCGCCTGAATATTCGCGAAAGCGCGCATATCGAAATAAAGGCTTTTATCTTCACGGCTGTGCATCTTTTTACCCCAGCGGATACGCTGGACGGTAATGCCATAGCGTTCGTACATTAGATCAGCCGTCGATTTCCCCAAGCCATCGCCATCAATAGCTATGGTTATGTTCGGGAACCGTTCTGGGTTACATTCTGCGAAAATCTTGGCGGCTAACTGCGTTTCTGTAACGTCTGTGTATTCCAGCATACGATAGTTGATTACACGGCGTTTATTTCGCTGGCCGGACACCATCATGATATTAATAACGGACTTATCTCGTCCTGTGCCACCAGCAACGTCAACACATGCAACCCAGCCCCACCCTTTGGCAATCTTGACCTTTCGCCGCGTCGCCCGCTCAACCTCATCACGACCAAGAAGAAAGCCATCTTGAGATTTGGGAAATTCACCACGTACTTTGATCATGTACATGGGGTTATCACGACCGCCATACTCCGCAAGTTTTGCTCGTATAAATTTTGCATCTACAAGCGGAGATTCTTCACTATTCAGTATTATCGCAGTAAACAATCCATCAGGATTTCCCGGGCGAATAGCTAGTCTGTGGTGTGAATCGTAGAAATAGCCTGAAGGTCGCGTAGGCTGGGAAAGAAGCAGAATACGGTTATCCTTACCGGTCAGCGCACCTGTTATCACACTGAATGCTTTATCACTCACACCCGACGCTTCGTCGATGATATACAAGAGATGATCGGCGTGTTCACCAGCCAACGCCTCCTCATTTCCGGGGCGACAGGACTTTATCAATATTGTCCAAACACCCTTGCCAGTCACCTCAAAAAAAGACGTTTCTGTAAGAATGAAATACTTCGACAACCACGGGAATCTGCTAACAGCAGTAGCCCAATTGCTCTTTATGTATTTGAAAATACCATCAAGGACTTGCTGTCTTTTGTTAGCGACCAGAATGACGCGAGCGCCGGGGAAAAACATGATGAAGAGTATTGCAATGATACTCGTCATATCCGATTTACCAGTACCATGGCCGGAGGTCACACTTGTCCAACTGCCGTCCTGCTGCGTGGACTCAATGATCTCATCCTGCTGCCAGGTTGGTGTCTTCCCAAACAACACATCAGCGGCCGCAATCCAGTCATAACGATATAGCGCCACAAGCTCGCGCCAACGTGGGTCCGTTACGCAACTTCTGGCCATTAATCATCATCCCCGTACAGTTTGCGGGTAACTTCTTCGTCTTCCTCCTCGTCTTCGTCCAGATCCTGTTCAAGCCATGCTTCGTTTGATATGCCTTCCGCATCGACATCACCATAACCACCTGTATCGACGATATCGGCAATTTCTTCTCTACGATGCTCAATCCACAATGCCGCATCAGCGCGGCGGCTGGCGGCCCGTTCTCGCGCGATTTTATCCAGATCTTCAAGTGATGGAGCGCCAGATGCTGTTTGGTTTTCCTCATCATCGGTATTGGTCTTAGGAGCACGCAGATCGGCTTTGATTTGCTCCAGCATCAGGGGCGGCACTTTCCCGCCATGCGCCTCGATGAATTCAGCTGCTTCCAGCACTGACCAGTTATTTTCACGCTTTCGTTCGTATGCCAGCTTAACAATGCCAGCTTGCCCCATAGACAAAGCGTGCTTTTCCGCCTCCCGGCTTTCTTTTCGATAGTTATTCCGGATGCTGTAAATGGTGTTGATCAGGCTGCTTATCTGCGCGGAACAGCTGTTTAGCATGCTCGCGATACGGTATTCAGGCGGAGTACCTTCATCATCGTCTTTTTGCTGATCGCGCATTTCCTGCACCAGACGAATACACGTATCCCTGGCGTTCTCCAGCATAAGGAGATGAGAAAGAGACTTTTCCAGAAGAGTGGTTTCCAGAACATCGGCCCCGGACCGACGCAACATAGCGCGCGCGGCCTTCCGCGCTTCAACGTTATCTATCAGGTAATCGCCAGCTTCGAATTCAAAGCGTTCACCATCATCATCCAGGGTGTCGCGTTCCAGGCGATCACGTAAGGTCCGGTGGGCGCGGGTGATCACGTCATGATCATCAGAACGATCATTTATGCGCTTATTTTGGCGCTTCGCATTCTCGACTGCGGCACTGATAACGGCATTAACCCTTTGTTTTTCCGCTATTTCAGCCGCAATGTGATCACCTGCATGTTGATCATTAGAGTGATCAATGATCATGCTTTTTAGTGGCTTCCTGACTGGCTTATTTGGCTTGCGGCTGTCCGCAGTCCTGGTGTCTTCTTTGAAGGCACGGAGATAACGACGTGCGGTATTAGGGTTAAGATTAAACTCGGCGGCATACTGTGCGATGGTGTAACCACCATCTCGCGCCAGGCGAGCAAAATTCTTCTTGTGATCGTCCCAGGTCACTTATGCTTCCTTTCGTAAAAACTCTTTTTGACGCGAGGGTAACGAAAGTCACATGTCAAAAGGCCCGGAACGGGCAAGCAATCAATCAGATACGTGCGGATGTGGCATTACCGTAATGACGGTGCTGACGGGCCACCTTATTGAAAAGTTGACGCGCCATTACCCAAGGCTGGTGCTCCCGGCGTTCCTTTTCGTCCTGCGTCATATAGAGTTCATTCTGGAGTTTTTCATCAAACCGGCGCGGAGCGCGGCTACGGCGAAAGAATTCAGGATTCAGAGAGTGGATCTGAAATCTACGTGGGCGTGTACTGTCATCAATCAAAACAGACGAATACTTAGACACAGCGATAGCCTTTAAGCGCAGATAAACATCGCGCTTATCGACATCCAGATGCGGGTATTCCTTTTCAAGAATTGCTGCGAGTTCTTTCGCTGATAGAAGAGATTTAGTGCGGATCATGTAATCCGCAATCTCGTACGATGTTATTCGTGAGTGATTTATTTCCATGAAGTGGCGTCCCTGCCAGTTAAGTAACATCCTGTCACCTACTGATTAGCCCATGTCAACTAATCAACGTGGAATATAATACCCTCGATTAAAGAAATAGCAATACATTAGAGCAATTTTATCTAACACTCGACGAATGACTTGTGATAACGCCCACTCCAAGCGCGTAATCAAAGAACAATCGTTGATGCATCGCCAACCTACCGTGCGTCTTCTCCCAATTATCGCGGTCACGCTCAATATCACGCTGGCATGACTGGCACAGAGGAATTGCGTAAATGTCATGCGCGCATAATCGACTATGACGAACGATATAAGGCGTAATGTGAGCGCCAGCTCCCGCAGCTCCACACCCACAGCATGGACGGGAAGCAACAAAGTCCATGTACTCAGGTAATTTTAGCGATTGCAGTTTTGGTATTTTGAAATGCGCCATGCCAGGGTCGGAGTCAACATCCACAGGGCATACTTTTGCACGCATCGGCGCGGCGCGTTCTTCCATCATCTGAACATATGCTGTAGCGCGATCGTCATACGGGCGAATATCCGCCTCTTTCAGAGGTCCGCTATCCTGCGTTGCGGCTTTCATCTTATTTATTGATATACGGCAAACTTCTTCCGGCATCAGGTGCATCATGTTGCGCATGAAAGCCCACCAGCACAGTTCCTGAATACTTAAATCATGGCCATCTGAAAGCCCCATTTCCTGACGGGCGACATCCAGTATCCAGTTAACGCGATTATTATGCAGCGTTTCTTTCAGCTCATTAAAACCACGCATCCGGTAATGGTTATCGTGATGCCAGCACAACAACACCGCGCTATTGTCTCGTTCTGCGTGGACAATATGGTTGTCACACCAGCTACGATCTGCGGCCTGGCATTGCCCCTCTTTCCTGCGCAACCACGCCACCAGCGCGTCAATTCCACCAATACGGCGAAACAGTTCATCGCTGTTAAAAAACGGCTGCAACGCCTCATTTGTTGCCATAGTTTGCTCGGAAACAACGAGGCCGTCGTCCATGTGCTCGATTAACTCACGCGGCACCGGCTCCATAATAAATTTACGGCCAGCCTCCACCAGCTTTCTGACTTCCTGATCCACTTTGAATGTGGCGACGCCAAGCTCTTTTTGTACAAAGGGAGTAATTACGGCTTTCACATCACACCTTTCATCACTGATTGGGCTTTATCTGCTGCCCGGCATTCTCTGTTTAAGCACAACCATTTCCTGACGGCATAACACAGCAATAGCGGTCCTGGCACCAATTTGCTTACCAACCAGGTATTGCTTTACCTCGCGGCGACTCACGCCATCAAGAAGCATCTTTAACGCTTCACGGGACAATTTGTTGTATTTACGTGCCATTAATCTACTCCGCGGAACCATACAATCTACGTAACGTGTCGGCGACAGAAGATACAGATATCTCTCCGGTCGCAGCCCCTACGGTAAGGTCTGCCAGTTCAGGTGAATCAAATACCTGCACCCCGTTACGGCGTAGAAATAACAGCGCACTGTTTAGCGCGGTACGCTTATTGGCATCATTGAATATATGCCCTCTCGCTGTAGCCACCAGGTAGGTGGCGGAGACTTCGAAAAGGTCGGTGATCTCTTCGTAGGCAACTCTGGCCTGAACTCTCCCGATAATGGCCTCTGCCCTACCCGGATCTGACATTCCCGGCAGGCCGCCGTAGCGGTTTATATTCGCATCATGAAGCGCAATAAGTTCTTCCGGTGATATATGCCTCATTATCGGTTAACCAGTTCCTTGTTGGTGGAGTCCAGGGTGTCAAACAGGGATGCAAATTCAGCATCCAGCGCCGCTTTTTTGTAGGCTTCGAAAGTAGCCTTGCTGACAATTACTGCTGGCTCACGGCCTCTGCGGGTGATTTCAACCTCTTCCCCGGCTTCAACATTGTTGAGCACTTCAGAAAGGTTGCCACGCGCGGTACGGAAGTTAATGGATTGCATAAACACCTCGTGTACTCGTTATGTGTACACGATTATAAACTTCACAGGCATAAAGCACCAGCACTTTGCGGCTTAACAAACCTCTAGGCAGGTCATTCGTAGCCTAATGTCCGAACTGCTAAAGCATCCAAGTTGCTGTAGAATCACCGCCAATTACATAAGCCTGAAATAAGTGGATGAAAATGACAAGTATTCAACAACGTGCAGAGCTTCATCGTCAAATCTGGCAAATTGCTAACGATGTCAGGGGTTCGGTCGATGGATGGGATTTTAAGCAATACGTTCTGGGCGCACTTTTCTACCGTTTTATCAGCGAAAATTTTTCCAGTTATATTGAAGCCGGTGATGACAGTATCTGTTATGCGAAACTGGATGACAGCGTAATTACTGATGACATTAAAGACGATGCCATCAAAACTAAAGGCTACTTCATCTACCCCAGTCAGCTTTTCTGCAACGTAGCTGCGAAAGCAAATACTAATGACAGACTGAATGCAGATTTAAACAGCATCTTCGTTGCTATCGAAAGTTCTGCTTACGGTTATCCTTCAGAAGCTGACATCAAAGGTTTGTTTGCTGATTTCGATACCACCAGTAACCGCCTGGGTAACACCGTTAAAGATAAAAATGCCCGCCTGGCTGCGGTTCTGAAAGGGGTTGAAGGGTTAAAACTTGGTGACTTCAACGAACATCAGATTGACCTGTTCGGTGATGCCTATGAGTTCCTGATTTCTAACTATGCGGCAAATGCCGGTAAGTCAGGCGGTGAGTTCTTTACACCGCAGCACGTCTCCAAGCTGATTGCACAACTGGCTATGCACGGGCAGACCCACGTTAACAAAATCTACGACCCGGCAGCGGGTTCCGGCTCACTGTTGTTGCAGGCGAAAAAACAGTTTGATAACCATATCATCGAAGAAGGTTTTTTCGGTCAGGAAATCAACCATACGACCTATAACCTGGCGCGTATGAACATGTTTTTGCACAACATCAACTACGACAAGTTTGATATCAAGCTGGGCAATACGCTGACTGAACCGCACTTCAGAGATGAAAAACCGTTTGATGCCATCGTTTCTAACCCGCCGTATTCGGTGAAATGGATTGGCAGCGATGACCCGACGCTGATTAACGATGAGCGTTTTGCCCCGGCTGGCGTTCTGGCCCCCAAATCCAAAGCTGACTTTGCGTTTGTATTACATGCACTGAACTATCTTTCTGCCAAAGGTCGTGCTGCGATTGTCTGCTTCCCGGGTATTTTTTACCGTGGCGGCGCAGAGCAGAAAATCCGTCAGTATCTGGTCGATAATAACTATGTCGAAACCGTGATTTCACTGGCACCGAACCTGTTCTTTGGCACCACCATTGCCGTCAATATTCTGGTGTTGTCTAAACATAAAACCGATACCAACGTTCAGTTTATTGACGCCAGCGAGCTATTCAAAAAAGAGACTAATAACAACATCCTGACTGATGCCCATATCGAACAGATTATGCAGGTATTTTCCAGCAAGGAAGATGTTGCTCATCTGGCAAAATCTGTCACGTTTGAGGCCGTTGTCGCTAATGACTATAACCTGTCGGTAAGCAGCTATGTGGAAGCGAAAGATAACCGCGAAATTATCGATATCGGTGAGCTGAATGCTGAGCTGAAAACCACGGTCAGCAAAATCGACCAGTTGCGCAAAGATATTGATGCGATTGTGGCTGAAATTGAAGGCTGCGAGGTGCAGAAATGAGCGAGATGAGTTATCTGGAAAAATTGCTGGATGGGGTTGAGGTTGAGTGGTTGCCATTGGGGGAAGTCTCAGCCTTAAGAAGAGGCAGAGTTATGTCAAAGGGATATTTAACTGAAAATTTTGGCCCATATCCTGTCTATAGCTCTCAAACTGCAAATAATGGGAAAATAGGTTCTATCAATACCTTCGATTTTGATGGCGAATATATAAGCTGGACAACAGATGGCGCAAATGCAGGCACTGTGTTCTATCGAACAGGTAAATTTTCAATAACTAATGTTTGCGGCCTGATTACATTAAGGAAGTTGCGATTAAGTGGTCCGCAGCTCCCGATATGACGCCCCAAACCGTCCTTTATCGACGTCCTGTGGCTCAATTTTCCAATTTTCAGCCCAAAATCGTCTCTTCGTGGCTGATTT
>NZ_JAENDM010000088.1:0-9039 GCF_019375075.1 Escherichia sp. XD33 | reverse complement strand
CCAGCGCTGGCGCGATTTAGCCCCGACATAGCCCCACTGTTCGTCCATTTCCGCGCAGACGATGACGTCACTGCCCGGCTGTATGCGCGAGGTTACCGACTGCGGCCTGAGTTTTTTAAGTGACGTAAAATCGTGTTGAGGCCAACGCCCATAATGCGGGCTGTTGCCCGGCATCCAACGCCATTCATGGCCATATCAATGATTTTCTGGTGCGTACCGGGCTGAGAGGCGGTGTAAGTGAACTGTAGTTGCCATGTTTTACTGCAGTGAGAGCAGAGATAGCGCTGATGTCCGGCGGTGCTTTTGCCGTTACGCACCACGCCTTCAGTAGCGGAGCAGGAAGGACATCTGATGGAAATGGAAGCCACGCAAGCACCTTAAAATCACCATCATACACTAAATCAGTAAGTTGGCAGCATTACCTATGACTCGAATAGCACGAAAGATTCACTCGCTTACGCTATCGCCCCGCTTCCGACTTCATCTGCTGGCGGACTTTTTTTCGCACTACGTTTACGCGGTGCAGCCTTTTTCTTATCAGCACTGCCACCACTGCCCGGAGCCACAATGCCGCGAAACTGCCGCACCGGCGTACGTTTGGCTTGATCAATAAGCTGATATAGCGTCCCCACCAGCGGCTGCATAAAGTCCTGATAGCGACACTGCTTTTCGCTGATTTGCGTCAGCACCGATTCCCAGTGCGCGGTCATGTCCGGTCGCGTCGCCATCTCCGGCAGCGAATGGAATAGCGCTTTTCCGGCGTCGGTGGAGTGGATATAGCGCCCTTTTTTGGTCAGGAAACCACGCTTGAACAACAGTTCAATAATCCCGGCACGCGTTGCCTCTGTCCCCAGACCATCGGTCGCACGGAGGATCTTTTTCAGATCTTTATCCTGCACAAAGCGCGCGATCCCGGTCATCGCCGAAAGCAGTGTTGCATCGGTAAAATGGCGCGGCGGCTGGGTTTGCCGCTCTACCACTTCACCTTTTTCACACAGCAACTCATCGCCTTTCGCCACCACAGGCAGTGGCGTGCCGTCGTTTTCTTCATCGCGCTCTTTGCTGCCTAACAGCGTGCGCCAGCCTGCTTCAGCAAGAAAACGCGCTTTAGCGACAAATTTGCCTTTGGCAATGTCCAGTTCGATAACACACTTGCGGAACACCGCATCCGGGCAGAATTGCATCAGATACTGACGGGCAATCAGGTTATAGACCTTCGCTTCGTTCTCCGTCAGGTTGATCGCAGAACTCCGTGCGGTCGGAATGATGGCGTGGTGCGCATCGACCTTTTTGTCATCCCAACAGCGGTTGCGTATATCTGGATCTACCACTGGCTGCGGCAACAGATCCGGTGCATGAACACTGATGGCATTCATCACCGCGTGGCGTCCGGCAAAATGTTCTTCTGGCAAATAGCGACAATCAGAACGCGGATAAGTGATTAGCTTGTGCGTTTCGTACAGTTTCTGGCAGATATCAAGCACGTTCTGCGCACTCAGACCAAAACGTTTTGCCGCTTCAATCTGCAACGCTGAAAGCGAAAAAGGCAGCGGCGCGGATTCTGATTCCCGTTTATCGTTATAGCTGGTGACAATAGCCGGTTGACCACTAATGCGGTTAACCACATGCTCCGCCAGTGGACGATGTAACAAGCGCCCTTCTTCATCCTGGTACGGTTCACACGCTTCGCTCGGTTGCCAGATAGCGGTAAACCGCTCATCGGCAGGTGTCACGATATGTGCTTTGACTTCAAAGAAGTCTTTCGCCACGAAGTTTTCAATCTCTTCATCGCGGCGCACCACCAGCCCAAGCACGGGCGTCTGCACGCGTCCCACGGAAAGTACGCCCTGATAACCGGCATTGCGACCGAGAATGGTATACGCACGGGTCATATTGATGCCGTACAGCCAGTCGGCACGCGCTCGCGCCAGCGCAGAAACGCACAGCGGTACAAACTCACTGTTGGAACGAAGACGGTCGATCGCCCGCTCAACCGCCTGCGGGTTCAGGTCGTTTATCAAGCAACGCTGTACCTGCTGGCGCTTTTCCGGTGCCAGTTGCAGATAGTCCAGCACTTCATCCACCAGCAATTGCCCTTCACGATCCGGGTCCCCGGCGTGAACGATTTCGCTGGCTTCATGCAGGAACCGTTTGATGACGTTAAGTTGTTTGGTCACGGAGGGTCGGGGCTGTAATTGCCACTTTTCCGGGACAATCGGCAAATCCGCAAGATTCCAGCGCGCATAGCGGCTGTCGTAGGCGTCTGGCTGCGCCTGCTCAAGCAGGTGACCGATACACCAGGTCACCACCTGACCATTACCGCACTCGATAAAGCCATCGCCTTTCCGGTGCGGTTTGGGCAGGACATCAGCAATGGCGCGCGCCAGACTCGGTTTTTCGGCAATAAACAACCGCATTGAATTAACGAATCTCAACCATGGCACGACCGCCGCGCGCTGGCACCAGTTCGCCAATTGCCGTCAGTTCAATGCCAAACTCGGCGGCTGTAGCTTTGACCTCATTTTCTGCTTCCGGCATGACCGCCAGCAGCAAACCGCCAGAAGTTTGCGGATCACACAGCAGATCGCGCACTTCACGCGGCATTTCACCCATCAGATGACCGTAGCTGGCAAAGTTACGTTCAGTGCCGCCAGGTACTGCGCCCAACTTAATGTACTCTTCAACACCGGGGAGTTTCGGGATCGCTTCATAGTCGACGCGTGCCTGCACACCAGCCCCCTGACACATTTCGCTCAAGTGGCCCAGCAGACCAAAGCCCGTAACGTCGGTCATCGCTTTTACGCCTTCGATGTTGGCAAAGGACGCGCCTGCGATGTTCATCCGGCACATCACTTCCGTCGCCAGTCCCTGATGTTCTGGTTTCAACAGTGATTTTTTCTCAGCCGTGGTAAGAACGCCGATCCCCAGCGGTTTCGTCAGGAACAGTTTGCATCCGGCTTGTGCGGTACTGTTTTTCTTCACCCGCTCGGTCGGTACGATCCCCGTTACCGCCAGACCAAAAATCGGCTCCGGCGCATCGATGGAGTGACCGCCAGCCAGCGCAATACCCGCCTGACGACATGCATAGCGTCCACCTTCGGTCACTTCGCGGGCAATTTCTGGGGAAAGTTTGTTAATCGGCCAGCCGAGGATCGCAATCGCCATAATCGGTTTGCCCCCCATCGCGAAGATATCGCTGATGGCGTTAGTCGCCGCAATGCGGCCAAAATCGAAAGGATTATCAACGATCGGCATAAAGAAGTCGGTGGTACTGATAACGCTGGTGCCATTGCCCAGATCGTACACCGCCGCATCGTCGCGGGTTTCATTACCCACAAGCAAATTCGGATCAACAAACTTCGCCTGCTCACTATGCAGGATGGTTTCCAACACTTTTGGGGAAATTTTACAGCCGCAACCAGCTCCGTGGCTGTATTGGGTCAAACGAATCGAGTTCTCGCTCATGGACATCTCCTGTCAATGCAATCCGGGTATGGTAACCCTCATTCCGTGAAGTGATAAGTGAGAGTGTCTGAATTCCTGCGCCTTTGCTCACAATCCAGACAGTTTCGCGACAATTATCAGAAATAAGTTACAAACGGCGTCGGGTCCGGGACGTTAATCGACGTAGATGCTTTCAGCTGCGGCGTACCGAGGTAGAGAAAACCGACAATTTTATCCTGCTCACGGCAACCGAATGCTTCACGCACTACCGGACTTTCAGTTAATGCGCCACTGCGCCAGATGCCGCCAAACCCCTGGGCAACTGCTGCCATTTGCATCGCCATGACCGCGCATCCGGCAGACATTTCCTGTTCCCAGCGCGGGACTTTATGATTCTCTTCGCATTTCGCCACCACCGTGATGATGAGCGGTGCGCGGAACGGCGCATTACGGGCTTTGTCGATAGCTTTGTCATCACTACCGGCAGCAATCGCCCCCTGTTCCAGTACGGCGCTGAAACGCTCGCGCCCTTCCCCTTCAATCACAAAAAAATGCCACGGTTGCATGGACTTATGGTCCGGCGCACGCATACCCGCACGCAGGATGTTTTGCAGTTGTTCACCCGTTGGCGCGGGTTCAGCCAAGCGGGAGGCGCTACGGCGATTGATCAATAGTTCGAGTGCATCCATTTGATTAACTCCTGTCGTGATATTTATTCACAAAATTAACACGAGAGTGGATTTTGTTACAGCACAGTCCGCAATTCCTGCTGACAAGTACCGGTTGGGTCATTACGATAACCACATCTATTGCGCCTGTGACAGGTGTGACCTTAAGTTGGGAGAATACATGCGAACCCTTTGGCGATTTATTGCCGGATTTTTTAAATGGACGTGGCGTCTGCTGAATTTCGTCCGTGAAATGGTACTTAACCTGTTCTTTATTTTCCTCGTACTGGTTGGTGTGGGGATTTGGATGCAGGTCAGTGGTGGTGATTCGAAAGAAACGGCCAGTCGTGGCGCACTGCTGCTGGACATTTCTGGTGTGATCGTCGATAAACCCGACAGTTCTCAGCGGTTTAGTAAATTAAGCCGCCAGCTGCTTGGTGCCAGTTCCGATCGTCTGCAGGAAAACTCACTGTTTGATATCGTCAACACTATTCGCCAGGCGAAGGACGACCGCAATATCACCGGTATTGTGATGGATCTGAAAAACTTCGCAGGCGGCGACCAACCGTCTATGCAGTACATCGGCAAAGCTCTGAAAGAGTTTCGTGACAGCGGGAAACCGGTTTATGCCGTTGGCGAGAACTACAGCCAGGGGCAATATTATCTCGCCAGTTTCGCCAATAAAATTTGGCTGTTTCCGCAAGGCGTGGTTGATCTGCACGGCTTTGCCACCAACGGTCTGTACTACAAATCGTTGCTGGATAAGCTGAAAGTTTCCACCCATGTGTTCCGCGTGGGTACGTATAAATCTGCCGTTGAACCGTTTATTCGTGATGATATGTCACCGGCAGCCCGCGAAGCTGACAGCCGCTGGATTGGTGAGCTGTGGCAAAACTATCTGAATACTGTTGCCGCTAACCGGCAGATCCCTGCTGAGCAGGTATTCCCTGGCGCGCAAGGGTTGCTTGAGGGGTTAACCAAAACCGGTGGCGATACCGCGAAATATGCACTGGAAAACAAGCTGGTCGATGCACTGGCATCGAGTGCGGAAATCGAAAAAGCACTGACCAAAGAATTCGGCTGGAGTAAGACTGATAAAAATTATCGCGCCATCAGTTATTACGATTACGCATTGAAAACGCCGGCAGATACCGGTGACAGCATCGGTGTCGTCTTTGCTAATGGCGCAATTATGGATGGCGAGGAAACTCAGGGGAATGTTGGCGGTGATACCACTGCGGCACAAATCCGCGACGCTCGCCTTGACCCGAAAGTGAAAGCGATTGTCCTGCGTGTTAATAGCCCAGGCGGCAGCGTTACCGCGTCTGAAGTGATTCGCGCTGAACTGGCAGCAGCCCGGGCAGCGGGTAAGCCTGTGGTTGTATCGATGGGCGGCATGGCGGCATCTGGTGGTTACTGGATTTCCACGCCAGCTAATTACATTGTGGCTAACCCCAGCACCCTGACCGGTTCTATCGGTATCTTCGGCGTGATCACCACCGTAGAAAATAGTCTGGATTCGATTGGTGTTCATACCGATGGTGTCTCAACTTCACCGCTGGCAGATGTTTCTATCACCAGGGCACTGCCGCCGGAAGCACAGCAGATGATGCAGTTAAGCATTGAGAATGGCTATAAACGCTTTATCACGCTGGTTGCTGATGCGCGTCATTCGACGCCGGAGCAGATTGATAAAATCGCCCAGGGCCACGTCTGGACCGGTCAGGATGCAAAAGCTAACGGGCTGGTCGATAGCCTCGGGGATTTCGATGATGCAGTTGCCAAAGCAGCAGAGCTGGCAAAAGTGAAACAGTGGCATCTGGAATACTACGTTGATGAACCGACCTTCTTCGACAAAGTGATGGACAACATGTCTGGTTCTGTCCGGGCAATGTTGCCAGATGCGTTCCAGGCCATGTTACCTGCACCGCTGGCCTCGGTAGCCTCTACTGTTAAAAGTGAAAGCGACAAGCTGGCCGCGTTTAACGACCCACAAAACCGTTATGCGTTTTGCCTGACCTGCGCCAACGTGCGTTAAGTCTTGTACTGAGTGGCCGACAGATCGTCGGCCACATTATTTTTTACGTCGACGAATCCTCTTCCCGCTGTCTCGCCCCATATTTCCTTATCCGCATAGTATCAGGTGCGCTCCTCCTGCCTCACGTATATACTTTTGCTCTTTCGATATCATTCATATCAATATCATGCAAAAGAAATCAATTTACGTCGCCTACACGGGCGGGACCATCGGGATGCAGCGTTCCGAGCAGGGTTATATTCCGGTGTCAGGTCATCTACAACGCCAACTGGCGCTGATGCCGGAATTCCATCGCCCGGAGATGCCAGATTTCACCATTCATGAATATACGCCGTTGATGGATTCTTCTGATATGACTCCAGAAGACTGGCAGCATATTGCTGAAGATATTAAAGCGCACTATGACGACTATGATGGTTTTGTCATTCTGCACGGCACCGATACGATGGCATATACCGCCTCTGCGCTGTCGTTCATGCTCGAGAATCTCGGTAAACCAGTCATTGTGACAGGGTCACAAATCCCGCTAGCTGAGTTACGCTCTGACGGACAAATTAATCTGCTGAATGCGTTGTACGTTGCGGCGAATTATCCGATCAACGAAGTAACGCTCTTTTTCAATAACCGATTGTATCGCGGCAACCGCACTACCAAAGCCCATGCCGATGGTTTTGATGCGTTTGCCTCTCCAAACCTTCCTCCGTTACTGGAAGCAGGTATCCATATTCGTCGTTTAAATACGCCACCCGCCCCGCACGGTGAAGGGGAATTAATCGTTCATCCAATCACCCCACAACCAATTGGCGTAGTGACGATTTATCCAGGGATTTCTGCTGACGTCGTGCGCAATTTTCTGCGCCAACCGGTGAAAGCATTGATTTTGCGCTCCTATGGCGTGGGTAATGCGCCACAAAACAAAGCCTTCTTGCAGGAATTACATGAAGCCAGCGATCGCGGTATTGTGGTGGTCAACCTGACACAATGTATGTCCGGTAAAGTGAACATGGGTGGTTATGCCACCGGTAACGCCCTCGCCCATGCCGGCGTTATTGGCGGTGCAGATATGACTGTAGAAGCCACGCTAACCAAACTGCATTACCTGCTGAGCCAGGAACTGGATACTGAAACCATTCGCAAGGCCATGAGCCAAAACCTGCGCGGCGAACTGACGCCGGATGATTAAGGAGACTGCAATGCCCCCTCGCGCCCTGTTACTGGTCGATTTACAAAATGATTTCTGTGCTGGTGGCGCGCTCGCCGTGCCGGAAGGTGACAGTACGGTGGATGTCGCTAACCGCCTGATTGACTGGTGCCAGTCGCGCGGTGAAGCGGTTATCGCCAGTCAGGACTGGCACCCGGCGAATCACGGCAGTTTTGCCAGTCAGCACGGTGTAGAGCCTTATACGCCAGGCCAACTCGACGGTTTGCCACAAACCTTCTGGCCAGATCACTGTGTGCAGAACAGTGAAGGCGCACAATTACATCCGTTACTGCACCAAAAAGCGATCGCAGCGGTGTTCCATAAAGGCGAAAATCCTTTAGTTGACAGTTACAGTGCCTTTTTTGATAACGGCCGTCGGCAGAAAACCTCTCTCGATGACTGGTTACGCGATCATGAAATCGATGAATTGATCGTTATGGGCCTGGCTACTGACTATTGCGTGAAGTTTACCGTGCTGGACGCGTTACAGTTAGGTTATAAGGTAAACGTGATTACCGATGGTTGTCGTGGCGTGAATATCCAGCCACAGGACAGTGCGCACGCGTTTATGGAGATGTCAGCTGCTGGGGCAACGCTATATACGCTGGCAGACTGGGAAGAGACACAGGGGTAATTTTACGCTGGCCTACAATTCTGTACTGGCATTGTAGGCCAAATAAAACACGTCAGTGGCACATCTGGCAATTGATGCCATCAACGAAAGATTTAATTCACCTCAGAAATCTCTTCCAACGACACCTTCCGCGTTTCGATGCCAAAAATGGAGAGAACCAGCGCACAGAGCAATAACATGACACCAAGTACTATAAACACCGTGATCGACCCATAATGTGTTAATAATGCCGCAACGCCATAGGGCGTGAAGACTGCGACGATCCGTCCGACGGCATTAACGAAACCCGAACCGCGCAGGCGTAAATGCGTTGGCCAAAGCTCCGGGATATAAACCGCCGACGCGAAGCAAACATACATGTATAAAAAGAAGATCATCACCAGGCCATAGATTAAAATCGCCCACTCTGTAGTCTGAATTGAATAGATATAGCCTAACACGGCAATAATAATAAGTAAGGTGGAGCCAAATAACCGACGAGGAAAATGATCAATAATTAATGCCGCAATAAATATTCCTACCGGAGCGCCAATCATAATAACAGCGGTCATTAATATTGATTTATCGACATCAATGCCGGAGTTAACAAATATGGTCGGTATCCATACGGTGATGGTATAAAGCGAAATGTTCATTGCAATTAAAACAGTAATCGCGACTAATGTACGTCGTAACATTTCACCTTTAAACAGGAGCCAGAAAGTACCCTTGATTACTTTAACTTTGCTGTTGCTCTGATACGAAGTAAGCGGGGGTAAACGAATACTCTTCTCTCTTTCAATTTGCTGCTCTACTTCACGAAGTTGGCATTCTGGGTAATGACTCCAACTTATTGATAGTGTTTTATGTTCAGATAATGCCCGATGACTTTGTCATGCAGCTCCACCGATTTTGAGAACGACAGTGACTTCCGTCCCAGCCTTGCCAGATGTTGTCTCAGATTCAGGTTATGCCGCTCAATTCGCTGAGTGTAACGCTTGCTGATTACGTGCAGCTTTCCCTTCAGGCGGGATTCATACAGCGGCCAGCCATCCGTCATCCATACCACGACCTC
>NZ_JAENDM010000087.1:0-9200 GCF_019375075.1 Escherichia sp. XD33 | reverse complement strand
GTGGCAATGGCGTTCGCCAGCATTTAAATGGAGAGCCGGATGCGCTGAAAGGTGCACGTCCGGTTCGGGGAGGAGAGGCAGGGAAATAGTCCGACTACGCCCTGCCTCTTACTCTACTCTGGACGGGTAAGCGCTGGGCGTACCTCGCCGTTGTTCTCGACCTGTTCGCAAGAAAACCAGTGGGCTGGGCCATGTCGTTCTCGCCGGACAGCAGGCTTACCATGAAAGCACTGGAAATGGCATGGGAAACCCGTGGTAAGCCCGTCGGGGTGATGTTCCACAGCGATCAAGGCAGTCATTATACGAGCAGGCAGTTCCGGCAGTTACTGTGGAGATACCGGATCAGGCAGAGTATGAGTCGGCGTGGAAACTGCTGGGATAACAGCCCAATGGAGCGCTTCTTCAGGAGTCTGAAGAACGAATGGGTGCCGGCGACGGGCTATGTAAGCTTCAGCGATGCAGCTCACGCAATAACGGACTATATCGTTGGATATTACAGCGCACTAAGACCGCACGAATATAATGGTGGGTTACCACCAAACGAATCGGAAAATCGATACTGGAAAAAACTCTAACTCGGTGGCCAGTTTTTGTTGACCACTTCATCTTAAATGACTCTGAGGTGTCTGTTAAACCTGTGGCGATTCAGTCTATTAAACCTGTGGCGATTCACTTTATGGTGTCATAAACTTAAATCTAGCGCCGGGTAGAACAAGTTAATCGAACGATGTAGCGGCCATTTAGGCGTTACAGAAAGAACAGAATTTTAAATTTATAGTGAAGCCGTTGCAGCAACTTTGTGGGGTGCAACCAACACTGAACAGGAAAAGAAAATGGATCATAGTGTACATAACAAGCTCATCTCATTTATATGGAACATTGCCGACGACTGTTTACGTGATGTGTACGTTCGCGGTAAGTACCGCGATGTGATTTTACCTATGGTGGTATTACGACGTTTAGATACGTTACTTGAACCCACCAAAGAAGCCGTGCTTGAAGAGGTCAAGTTCCAAAAAGAAGAGATGCAAGCCACCGAGCTTGATGATGAACCATTGAAGGCGGCTAGTGGTTATGTTTTTTACAATACATCTAAATGGACCCTGAAATCCCTGTTCAACACCGCAACGAATAACCAACAGATATTACTCGCCAACTTTGAAGAGTACCTGCTTGGCTTTAGCGATAATGTTAAAGAAATCATTGAATGCTTTAACCTCAAGTTGCAAATTCGTCACATGGCCTCAAAGCAAGTCCTTCTTGATGTCGTCGAAAAGTTTGTTTCCCCTTACATCAACTTAACTCATGAAACGATCGAAGACCCAGATGGCAACAAGATGCCAGCCCTTACTAACCTGGGTATGGGGTACGTGTTCGAAGAGTTGATCCGTAAGTTCAACGAGGAGAATAACGAAGAAGCCGGTGAGCACTTTACACCTAGGGAAGTGATTGAGCTGATGACACACTTGGTTTTTGACCCAGTGAAAGAGCAGCTACCATTGACCATGACCGTTTACGACCCTGCGTGTGGTAGCGGTGGTATGCTCACTGAATCTCAAAACTTCATTGAAGAGAAATACCCGAACGACAGCCGAGATATTTACCTTTACGGCAAAGAGATCAATGACGAGACCTACGCGATTTGTAAATCGGACATGATGATCAAAGGTAACAACCCTGAGAACATCAAGGTAGGCTCAACCTTGTCTACCGACGAGTTTGCGGCTTCACGCTTTGACTTTATGTTGTCTAACCCGCCATACGGTAAGAGTTGGGCGTCTGAACAGAAGTACATTAAAGACGGCAGTGATGTGATTGACCCGCGTTTTAAGGTTAGCCTGAAAGACTATTGGGGAAATCTCGAAGTGGTGGATGCCACGCCACGTTCGAGTGATGGCCAGCTGCTTTTCTTAATGGAGATGGTCAACAAGATGAAAGATCCGAGCGTAAGTCCATTAGGCAGCCGGATTGCCTCTGTTCATAACGGCTCATCGCTCTTTACCGGAGATGCGGGCGGTGGTGAAAGTAATATTCGTCGCTTCATCATTGAAAACGACATGCTAGATGCCATCGTTCAGTTACCTAATAACCTGTTCTATAACACTGGCATTACCACTTACATTTGGGTGTTGAGCAACAATAAACCTGAGGCGCGTAAAGGTAAGGTGCAATTAATTGATGCCAGCTTGCTCTACCGTAAGTTGCGCAAGAACTTAGGTAACAAAAACTGCGAATTTGCGCCTGAGCACATCACGGAAATTACCGATACTTACCTCGCGTGTAAGGATGTTGAAAGAGCACTGGATGCAAACAATGATCCTGTTGGCATCGCCAGTAAGGTATTCAGCAATGACGATTTTGGCTACTACAAAGTCACTATCGAGCGCCCAGATCGCCGCAAAGCCAAGTTTACTCAAGATGCCATAGCCCCACTGCGTTTTGATAAGCAACTTAGTGAAGTGATGGAGTACGTGTACGCAGAGCACGGCGAACGTGTTTACGAAAAAACTGGCTACGGGTCAGATCAGAAAAAGAGCTTCTTAAAATCCATCGAGAAAGACATTCTTTCTTGGTGTGAAGATAACGACATCAGTCTCAATGCTAAGGCTAAGGCCAAACTGCTTGATGTGAAACACTGGCTGGCGCTAAAAGCATTGCTTGAAACTGCACAAACGCTGATGGCTGACATCGGTAGCATTGAATTTGATGACTTCAATAGCTTTAAAACCCAAGTTGATAAATCGCTAAAAGCCCATGCTATTAAGCTTTCAGCACCTGAGAAAAATGCCATTCTTCACGCGGTGAGCTGGTATGACGAAACCGCCAAGAAAGTGGTTAAAAAGGTAGTTAAATTAACGGGTGATAAATTAAACGACCTGCTGGAGCGCTATGAGTGTGAAGTCGCTGACTTGCCAGATTTTGGTTATTACCCCGTTCCTTCAGCAGAAGGCGGTAAAAAAGGCGAGTATATCACTTACGAGACCAATTCAGACCTGCGAGATACAGAATCTGTTCCATTAAAGCAAAGCATTTACCAGTACTTCCTAGATGAAGTGAAGCCTCATGTCGATGAAGCATGGATAAACCTAGATACGGTAAAAATTGGCTATGAAATCAGCTTCAATAAGTATTTCTATCTGCATAAGCCATTACGTAGTCTTGAAGAAGTAGCAACTGACATTATCAATCTAGAGCAGAAGGCTGATGGTTTGATTGCACAAATATTAGGCGTGAAAGTGGCGGAAGTTCAGGGAGAAGCCTAATGGAAAGCATTACCTCAACGCTAAAGTATGATCAATATAGTGACTCTGGTTATGAGTGGATTGGCGAGATTCCAGAGCATTGGGACTTGGTTAAGTTAGGCTCGTGCCTATCTCCGGTGTCGGTCAAAAACTGCCCTGAATTGCCACTACTTTCGATAACACGCGAACAAGGTGTTATCGAGAGAGACGTGGATAATCAAGAGTCAAATCACAATTTTATACCAGATGATCTTAGCGGCTATAAAAAGCTTGAGAAAGGTCAATTTGGAATGAATAAAATGAAAGCGTGGCAGGGTTCTTACGGTGTATCAAAGTTCACTGGAATTGTAAGTCCTGCGTATTTTATTTTTGATTTTACAAAGGCAATAAATCCTGAGTTTTTCAATTGGGCGATACGCAGTAAGTTATATGTATCGTTTTTTGGTAGTGCATCAGATGGTGTAAGGATTGGTCAGTGGGACCTTTCAAAAGCACGGATGAAGGTGATTCCTTTTGTCCTGCCTTCAGAAGAAGAGCAGTCCCTAATTGCAAATTTTCTCGACAAGAAAACCGCTCTAATCGACGAAGCGATTTCGATCAAAGAGCAGCAAATTAGCCTGCTGAAAGAGCGTAAGCAGATCATCATCCAACAGGCGGTGACCCAAGGGCTTGATCCCAATGTGCCAATGAAAGACTCCGGTGTGGATTGGATTGGAGATATTCCAGAGCATTGGGAAGTTGTGCCTCTAAAAAGGTTGGCGGTCTTGAGCCCTTCTGTGAAAGTTTCAAATAGAAAGTCCAAAGAATTAGTTACTTTCTTAGCGATGGAAAAGGTTTCAACAGATGGATTTATTGATCAAGATACATTAATGCCTATATGTGATGTGAGCCAAGGTTTTACGGTTTTTAACCGGGGGGATGTGATTGTTGCAAAAATTACACCTTGCTTTGAAAATGGGAAATCTGCTTGGCTTAACAATCTTCAAACTGAGTTTGGATACGGCTCAACCGAGTTTCACGTTTTAAGATGTGGTCAGAGAATTATAGGAAGTTTTCTCTACTTAATCGTTAGTTCGCCCCTTTTTCTTAATGCCGGTGAGGCTATGATGACTGGTTCAGCTGGTCAGAAGCGCGTGCCTAGTTCATTTATCCAAAACTTTCCTACCGCAATTCCCGGAGTTGCAGAGCAAGAAAAAATAGTATCAAAGGTAAAAGAGCTGTTTTCACAGATTGATGTTGTTGTGGCTTCTACGGTAAATCAAATCGAAAAGCTCAAAGAATACAAAACCACCCTGATCAACAGCGCCGTGACAGGAAAAATAAAAATCACCCCAGAAATGGTTGAGCAATAGGAAGCGAATATGTTCACGGTAAATTATCAGACCAACAGGATTAGTCCGGTTAAGACGAAGAGATTCAGTGAGTTGGGCTTTACTGAGCGCAAAAATCTTCAGGAATGGTTGGCACACGAGCCTTCCGCACTGGGTGAAGAGCTGCTGATTATTCAAAAAGAGTTCGATGGCTTTGATGACACCCGTGAACGCTTAGATTTACTGGCACTGGATAAAGATGGCAACTTGGTCATTATTGAAAACAAGCTGGACGATAGTGGCCGCGATGTGGTGTGGCAGGCGCTTAAATATGCCTCCTACTGCGCAAGTTTAACCAAAGCGCAAATCGTTGAAATTTACCAGCAGTACTTAGACCGCTATGAGCCTGTAACAGGAGAGGTTGACTTGTTTAATACCCCTGCAAGTGCCTCTGCTAGAATATGTGAGTTTTTGGATGCGCCCGATCTCGATGAGTTAAAGCTCAACCTGGGTAACAGCCAGCGCATTATGTTAGTTGCGGCAAACTTTCGCAAAGAAGTGACCAGCACCGCGCTGTGGTTATTGGGTCAAGGCATTAGCATTGCCTGCTTCAAAATCACGCCTTATTCACTGGGTGAACAGCTACTGATTAATATTGACCAGATCATTCCAACGCCAGAAGCGAAAGAGTTGATGATCGGCATTAATGCCAAGGAAGCGGAAGAAAAAACCACCGAAGTGGTACTAAAAAACCGCCATACCGTGCGTCGCGAGTACTGGGAGCGTGCCTTAGAGGCGTTTCAGAAAAGCTCTTGCCAACTCTATAACAACATTAGCCCAAGCAAAGATCATTGGTTATCAGCAGGCTCAGGGCTAAGTGGATGTCCGTATAACCTGATATTTCTGCAAAAAGAGCTTCGAGTAGAGCTTTGGATCAGCCGTGGGGTTACCGAAGAGAATAAATACCTTTTTGATTTGTTGAGTCAGTCCAAACAAGACATTGAGCATACTTTTGGTGCAGAACTTGAGTGGATGAGGCTGGATGAGAAGAAATCTTGCCGTATCCAGTTTTCGACCAAAGCTGACGGGTTTAACAAAGAGACTTGGCCCCAAGCGGTTGCGTGGCACTTAGAGCAGATGACAAAGTTAGAAAAAGCCTTAAAAGGACCGCTGCAAAAAGCGGCTGAGGCAATGAAACAGAAGAATTTTGATTAAGGGAATTTACAATTATGGTCAGTCAAACCAATGAACAAGCATTAGAGTCGGCCATTGAGAAATGTCTGGCTGGGATCAGTACTGAAGAGCTTAAAGAGGGACTGAGTCAGCAGTCACTGGGTGCTGGATACTTCATTGGTGCTGCTAGTGACTTTAATATGCAATATGCCATTGATGAACGTTTTTTCTGGCAATTTCTGCAAAAGACACAAGAAGTAGAGTTGGCCAAACTGCAAAAGAACAACCCCTCAGATTGGCAACGTAAGTTACTCGAACGATTTGACCGACTGATTAAGAAGCATGGCATTCTTCATTTACTTAAGAAAGGGCTAAGCGTAGACGATGCTCATTTCAATTTGCTCTATCCAGCCCCTTTGGCAAGTAGTAGTGAGAAGGTAAAGCAAAACTTTGCAGATAACGTGTTTAGTTGTACTCGCCAAGTGCGCTATTCCATGGTAAATCCCCTACAAGAAATCGACATGGTATTGTTTATCAACGGAATACCCTTGATAACGCTGGAGTTGAAGAACGCATGGACCGGGCAAACAGCACGTTATCACGGCCAAAAGCAGTATCGAGATGATCGGGATGCAACTCAGCCATTGCTGACCTTTGGCCGCTGCCTAGTGCATATGGCGGTCGATACCGACGAAGTGTATATGACCACCAAGTTATCAGGTAGCAGTACATTCTTCTTGCCGTTCAATAAAGGTCACAATCTTGGACAAGGCAACCCGCCGAATCCATCTGGCCATAAAACGGCATACCTATGGCAAGAAGTATTCACTAAAGACAGCTTGGCGAATATTATTCAGCATTTTGTGCGTCTGGATGGGTCAAGCAAAGATCCATTACCAAAGCGAACCCTGTTCTTTCCTCGATACCATCAATTGGATGTGGTGAGAAAATTAGTAGACCATGCCGCCCAGCACGGTGTCGGTCAGACTTACTTAATTCAACACTCAGCCGGTTCAGGTAAGTCTAACTCGATTACCTGGGCAGCTTATCAGCTAATTGAAACCTATCCTGCTTCGTCTGATGTGGCAGGCGGAAAAAGCTTGGAGCAGCCGTTGTTTGACTCTGTGATTGTGGTCACCGATAGACGCCTATTGGACAAGCAGCTGCGGGATAACATTAAAGAGTTTTCTGAAGTAAAGAACATTATTGCCCCAGCGAATAAGTCTTCTGAGCTTAAGCAGGCGCTGGAGAATGGCAAAAAGATTATTATAACGACGATTCAGAAATTCCCGTTCATTATTGATGGTATCGCCGATCTTAGTGACAAGCGCTTTGCAGTGATCATCGATGAAGCACACAGCTCACAGTCTGGTTCGGCGCATGACAATATGAACCGAGCGATGGGCAAGTCTGAAGTCGAAGAGGCAGAAGATGCTCAGGATAAAATCCTTCAGGCGATGAGATCGCGTAAGATGCGCGGGAATGCGTCGTACCTGGCATTTACAGCGACACCAAAAAACAGCACTTTGGAGAAATTTGGTCAACGCCAAGAAGATGGCTCTTACAAGCCGTTTCACTTGTATTCGATGAAACAAGCCATTGAAGAAGGCTTCATCTTGGATGTGCTGGCAAATTATACGACGTACAAAAGTTATTATGAGATTGAGAAATCAATTGCTGATAACCCTGAGTTTGATACCAAAAAGGCGCAGAAAAAACTCAGAGCTTATGTAGAACGAAGCCAGCAAACAATTGATATCAAGGCAGAGATTATGCTGGAGCATTTTGTTCCGCATGTCGTGAATACGAAAAAGCTCAAAGGTAAAGGTAAAGGAATGGTGGTCACTCAAAATATTGAGGCGGCCATTCGATACTACAAAGCGATAAGGCGAATACTTGAGGAGCAAGGAAACCCGTTTAAAGTTGCCATTGCTTTCTCAGGAACCAAAGAAGTTGATGGTATTGAATATACCGAAGCAGATATTAATGGTTTTGCCGAGTCAGATACCAAAGATATGTTTGATACCGATGAGTATCGACTTTTAGTGGTTGCTAACAAGTATCTGACTGGGTTTGACCAGCCTAAGCTTTGCGCCATGTATGTAGATAAGAAGCTCGCCAGTGTCTTGTGTGTTCAGGCGCTATCTAGGCTCAATCGCAGTGCACCTAAGCTAGGGAAGAAAACAGAAGACTTGTTTATCCTGGATTTTTTCAACTCGGTTGAAGATATTCAATCAGCATTCGATCCTTTCTATACAGCAACGTCATTGTCCCAAGCTACAGATATAAACGTACTGCACGAGTTGAAAGATGAAATGGACGATGTCGGTGTGTACGAGTGGTATGAAGTTGAAGACTTTGTGACGCGTTATTTCAAGAATGAAGACGCCCAAACACTCAGTCCAATCATTGATATTGCCGCAGCGCGGTTTGACCATGAACTAGATCTTGAAGCTGAAGCTAAAGTGGACTTTAAGATTAAAGCCAAACAGTTCGTTAAAATCTATGGGCAGATGGCTTCTATCATGCCTTATGAAATGGTCAGCTGGGAAAAACTGTTTTGGTTCCTGAAGTTTTTAATACCGAAATTGAAAGTGGAAGATCCCGATGCTGATGCTATTGATGAGCTTCTCGATTCTGTCGATCTGAGTTCATACGGTTTGCAACGTGTGAAGCTTAACCACAGCATTAAACTTAGTGACCAAGAAGCGGAGCTTGATCCTCAAAATCCGAACCCACGTGGGGTGCATGGCGGTGAAAAAGAAACTGACCCGCTGGATGAAATCATTCGCACATTTAATGAGCGATGGTTCCAGGGCTGGAGTGCCACACCTGAAGAGCAAAAGGTTAAGTTCGTGAACATCGCTGAAAGTATCCGCAATCACCCTGACTTCGAATCGAAATACAAAAACAACCCAGATCCCCATAATCGAGATTTGGCCTTCGAAAAAATGCTCAAGGAAATCATGCTGCAACGCCGTAAAGATGAACTTGAGCTCTACAAGTTGTTCGCAGGAGATTCAGCATTTAAAGCCTCGTGGACGCAAAGTATGCAACGAATGGTAGGTAGGTAGGTAGAAAGGAGTGATGGTTTGCTGAAGGCAGTCTCAGAGTTATTAGGTGGGTCACCAGGCCTGAAAGGACGTCAAATTGCCAAGGAGCTGGGGCTGGATAAGTCACAAGTGAACTCGTTTCTTCACAAACACCAGGATACGTTTTGAAGTGGCACACTGAATTTGGCCACCTGAACAGAGGTGATATGCTCACCTCAGAACAACACAGGTGCTCCAATGAAAAAAAGAAATTTCAGCGCAGAGTTTAAACGCGAATCCGCTCAACTGGTTGTTGACCAGAACTACACGGTGGCAGATGTCGCCAAAGCTATGGATGTTGGCCTTTCCACAATGACAAGATGGGTCAAACAACTGCGTGATGAGCGTCAGGGCAAAACACCAAAAGCCTCTCCGATAACACC
>NZ_JAENDM010000086.1:0-9211 GCF_019375075.1 Escherichia sp. XD33 | reverse complement strand
CGTACGGCCCACAGAATGATGTCACGCTGAAAATGCCGGCCTTTGAATGGGTTCATGTGCAGCTCCATCAGCAAAAGGGGATGATAAGTTTATCACCACCGACTATTTGCAACAGTGCCCGTTCTCATAATGCGATACACCCGCTTTGCATTAACCACAGGCAGGCCGTCCCGCTCCGACTCCCGTCGCAGCAGCGCCCACACACGGCGATAACCATACGTCGGCAGGTCAGCCACCGCCATGTTTATCCGGGACAATACGGTGGTATCGTCAGAACGGGGCTGCCGTCTGCGATCCTGTCAGTCAGATGGCCGGTGAACCCGAATGCTCAACTGCGCACGCGACACGCTAAGACTTCTGCAAACGTCGCTTATTCGTCGTTCCCAGGCAACGAGGGCGCATGCGCAATCCATTTTTTTGCCCGGCCGAACTCCACGGCCTCTTTGAGTATCTCGGCTTCCATCGTCTTTTTGCCCAGAAGGCGCTGGAGTTCGCGAATTTGCTTATTGGCGGCAGCGAGTTCGGAGGCCGGCACCACTTCCTCGCCCGATGCAACAGCCGTCAGTGAACCGTCTTAATATTGCTTGCGCCATTTGAATATCTGGTTTGCATTGATGCCATGCAGGCGCGCGACATGAGACACGGTCATACCGGGCTCCATAGTCTGCTGAATAATGGCAATTTTTTCCTGCGGTGTACGACGCCGACGCCGCTCAGGTCCTGATAACACTTCAACCATCTTATCGTTCTGACTGGTATTAAACATAGTTCCAAGACTACCTCTTATTTTAAGAGAGTCGAAGTGTCTGGTGATCTATGGGGCCAGTCTAGCCCTCTTCCAAGTGTAGGGAGATATAGTCAAAGTTTGCTTCTCCGCCGATGAGTCCGCCCTGCGTCGGATAGTCCGATTTTTTACCGGCGAAGCACGGCTCTCCTAACCCTATCTAAAGCGAATAACTTTTTTCAACAGGGCCGCGTGCCAATGCAAGAGCGATAGGCGCTCTACGCGCCAATTTGACCACTTAAAACAGGTAAATTGAGGGGTTGTAATGTGTTGATGTAACAGGCTTTTATTTTAATGTCTTGGCATATGTATAATGGTAGTCTAGCCCTCCTTTCAACAAGGAGTACTCATGGAAACCTACAATCATACATATCGGCACCACAACTTTTCACATAAAGACTTAAGTGATCTCACCTTCACCGCTTGCACATTCATTCGCAGCGACTTTCGACGTGCTAACTTGCGTGATACGACATTCGTCAACTGCAAGTTCATTGAACAGGGTGATATCGAAGGCTGCCACTTTGATGTCGCAGATCTTCGTGATGCAAGTTTCCAACAATGCCAACTTGCGATGGCAAACTTCAGTAATGCCAATTGCTACGGTATAGAGTTCCGTGCGTGTGATTTAAAAGGTGCCAACTTTTCCCGAACAAACTTTGCCCATCAAGTGAGTAATCGTATGTACTTTTGCTCAGCATTTATTTCTGGATGTAATCTTTCCTATGCCAATATGGAGAGGGTTTGTTTAGAAAAATGTGAGTTGTTTGAAAATCGCTGGATAGGAACGAACCTAGCGGGTGCATCACTGAAAGAGTCAGACTTAAGTCGAGGTGTTTTTTCCGAAGATGTCTGGGGGCAATTTAGCCTACAGGGTGCCAATTTATGCCACGCCGAACTCGACGGTTTAGATCCCCGCAAAGTCGATACATCAGGTATCAAAATTGCAGCCTGGCAGCAAGAACTGATTCTCGAAGCACTGGGTATTGTTGTTTATCCTGACTAATTGCTTTGATGTGTGATTTTAAACGCTCAAATTTATAAAACGAATAATATTGTCAACCTTGCAATAATAGACATAGGGACAACCATGTATAAATTTTTACCCTCAGGCGTCTTCACAATAGAGCCATATAGCAGTGGGTCACTTAGTGGGCTTAATTTTTCCATTAAAGATAATATTAATATTGCTCAGTATAAAACATCATATGGTAGCCCATCTTGGCAAGTAAACATAAGGCTGCCATTTATAAGGCACTGTTGCAAAAATGTGGAGGTGATAGGGGTACTACGCCGGAACCCCAGATTTTTCCGTCCGTTCAAATTATCCACGGTTGAGCAGCTTGATCCCGTCCGCCCGCAGTTGACCAACAGGGGAAATATGCCTGTACAAAGTTTGCCGGGTTATCCCAAGTTCCTGGCATAGCGTACTGACCTTTGTTTCTGATTGTCCCATTGATGCCATTGCCAGTCGCAGTTTGACTGGCGTCATTTTATAAGGTCGGCCGCCGTTCCGCCCACGGGCTCTTGCTGATGCCAGACCTGCAGTCGTTCTTTCAGCAATCAGTTCGCGCTCAAACTCCGCCAGTGCGGCAAAGATACCGAAGACAAGCTTGCCAGCGGCCGTTGTTGTGTCGATAGTCGCCCCGTGACCGGTCAGCACTTTCAGACCGGTCCCCCTCGCGGTCAGGTCGTGCACTGTATTAATGAGATGACGAAGATCACGACCGAGGCGGTCCAGCTTCCATACGACCGAGAGCATAAAAAATATTGGGGCAGCGTGAGCTATGCTGCCATCGCTGGTCCCTTCCCGTCACTTTGAAAACCCGGATACCAGCAGACAAATTTATCCTGCAGTTCGTTATTCAAAACGGCGGTCCGGGTCTGTAACAAATAATGAGCCCCTTTTCTGCTCCACTGCATCTGCTGCTTTTTGGCCATTCGTCTGGCGATCACTTCATTGATCGTGGATTCCACAAACGCGGTTGATACCGGCTCTCCGTACCGACGCATTTCGCCGTAGTTTGGGATCATCATCTTATTATTCCGGATGTAGGTATACATTTCATCCAGATGTTTTTGCAGGGATTTCAGGCTAGGATAGCTGAGTTCAGGGTCATCGCAATACATAACGCAATTATCAATATGTTCCAGCGCAGCGACAACATTGCCATGCCAGAGATATCGTTTAATGCTTTCCAGCAGTGCCAGAACTTTACTCCCCGCCTCTGGATCTGATACCAGCAGTCCCCGGGCATATTGCATGAGCACCTTCAGCCTCATGGTGATATGAAACCAGTCCAGCACATGCGTTGACTCAGGGTACATACCGAACTGGAGGTCCCTGAGATTATCCGCGCCGTCGGACAGAAAAAATATCTGCTGGTTGGCCTGCATTCCCTGCGCTGAAAGGTGGGTCATGAGCCTGCGTTCCGGATGACAGTCATCCTTCTGAACAAAACCGAAGCGGCGGGTGTCAGCAGGCGCACCAACGGAAAAAGACTTCCCGGCAATAATTTCAAAATTACGCTTTTTGTCATCCCGATCGCGAACATAACCACCATCTATACCCACCACAAGCGGTTTTCCTGGCCTGGGCAGGTTCCCCCAGTCGCGGGGGCAGCCGGAAAGAAAACCTGAATGAGCTTCAGCCTCAGCGTCAAGACGCTGCGCCACCTGGCATAAATGATTCCTCACCGTTGAGGCATTCAGGCTGTGGCCCACCGGCAGAATATCTTTCAGCAGACGAGTCGTCATTTCATAGGAGATCATCGAGGCCCAGCGGGTTTCAATATATTTCAGTGCCGGGTGAGAATAATCGCCGGCCCAGTCGCTGAGCAAACTGACTGTCTTTGTATCACTCTCTTCACAACGGCACCGGTACACCCGAAGCCCGGATACCGGAATAACGCCAAACAGCGTCCGGTACCGTATTTTCTGTTTGCCTTTGATTCTGCGCGCAGCAAGGCAGTGAGGGCACCGGATATGGTGTTGAGTATATTCGTCTGCCTGCAGCTGGACCACCGACTGCTGGACCGTATTCAGCAACAGCTTGGATTCTGACACCGATAATCCGATGTCGTTCCGGGTCTCCCCTGATTTCTGGATTGTCATCAGTTCCTCCGTTCGACTGGAGCCTGATTCATCGGTGATGACTATCTGGAGCGTCAGTTGCATCATTGCCTCCTGCTGTGGTGGATGACTATCTCCCGGCTACTGGTTGTTCATCTGGTGACGAAGCTTATAATATGTGGAAACGCCAAGGCCCGCATGGTCGCAGGCGATCCTGAGCCTGACCCCTCTGCTTCTGAGTGCGTCAATTTCCTGGATCTTTTTGATATCGGCGCCGGGGCGCCCTGTTTTTTCACCCCGTGCTTTTTTCGCGGCGATGCCGTCGGCCTGCCTTTCCTTCAGTAAGGCTCGTTCAAACTGGCTGAATGCCGACATCATGTGCAGCTGCAGTTCCTGCATCGGATTGTTTGTGCCGGCGCTGAACGTCAGCTGCTCTTTCAGAAAAATAAGGGTAACGCCCTGGTCACGAAGCCGGGTGGTGACAGCGCACATATCCGACATATTCCGGCAAAGGCGATCGATGGAATGAACCAGAAGCGTATCACCAGGGCGTAATTGCCCCAGGAGTTCCTGTAACCCCGGGCGGTTTGTGTCCTTCGCGCTGGCATGCTCAACACAAATTTTATCAGGCTGAAAACCCGCCTTTGACAATGCCTCTTCCTGACGGGCCGTATTCTGATCGGCCGAGCTTACCCTGATGTAGGCATATTGCACGCAAAACCTCCGGAAGGTCTTTAAACATCATAGAGATTTAAAGAATAATCCATAAACACTGATTTAGGGAGGTTTATAGACATTTTTTCGGGGATCTGAGAGGCATGCTGAAAACGTATACCTTTATAGACATCAGTCAGCGACGACGGCCCAGCCAGATAACTTCAGGCTCCAGTACCGGAGATGCAAGGTCGAGCCTGCTCAGTTGCCGGTTGATTTTGTGGCGGTTGAACCTGACAGCATCCAGGTCGTCAGCAAAAGGGCGGATCTCGCCGACCGTTGTTTCATCATCCGCATTAACGATAGCTTCAAGAAACGCCAGGGTTTTATCGAACTCATCCGCAGCTGTGGCTCCGGGCATACCATGGCCGCTTATACAAAACGGCGCTTTCAGCGTAGAGTTTTCATAAATGGCCTCAACACGAATGTCATGAAGCCAGTGCTCAAAGAAATTGTATTCATAGGTAAAGCGATCGCCAGCATCAAAAGCAAAATCATCAATCACGACCCGGAACGGATTATCGACAAAACCGATGCCTCCTTCGTAGGAGATACCGTAATCTTTGCCATAAATGTGAAATTGATGGAGATGGTCGTCCCCCCAGCCCTGCACTATCTGGAAAATGAAGTGAAGCGCGGCCAGTGACGTGTCGGCAGCAATTCTCAGCCGACGCCAGACCATCGGACTGACTCCATGAACTGCTATTTTGATGACGTAGATCTTCATAGTCAGCAGGTATTGTTATGAAATGATGGTGGTTATTTTAACCCCTGTAGATGGCATCATTCGATGGCTGCCCCGAGGTTTTTCATGCTCTCCTATCTCATCTGCGCAAGGCAGAACGTGAAGACGGCCGCCCTGGACCTCGCCCGCGAGCGCCAGGCGCACGAGGCCGGCGCGCGGACCCGCGCCACGGCCCACGAGCGGACGCCGCAGCAGGAGCGCCAGAAGGCCGCCAGAGAGGCCGAGCGCGGCCGTGAGGCTTGGACGCTAGGGCAGGGCATGAAAAAGCCCGTAGCGGGCTGCTACGGGCGTCTGACGCGGTGGAAAGGGGGAGGGGATGTTGTCTACATGGCTCTGCTGTAGTGAGTGGGTTGCGCTCCGGCAGCGGTCCTGATCAATCGTCACCCTTTCTCGGTCCTTCAACGTTCCTGACAACGAGCCTCCTTTTCGCCAATCCATCGACAATCACCGCGAGTCCCTGCTCGAACGCTGCGTCCGGATCGGCTTCGTCGAAGGCGTCTATCGCGGCCCGCAACAGCGGCGAGAGCGGAGCCTGTTCAACGGTGCCGCCGCGCTCGCCGGCATCGCTGTCGCCGGCCTGCTCCTCAAGCACGGCCCCAACAGTGAAGTAGCTGATTGTCATCAGCGCATTGACGGCGTCCCCGGCCGAAAAACCCGCCTCGCAGAGGAAGCGAAGCTGCGCGTCGGCCGTTTCCATCTGCGGTGCGCCCGGTCGCGTGCCGGCATGGATGCGCGCGCCATCGCGGTAGGCGAGCAGCGCCTGCCTGAAGCTGCGGGCATTCCCGATCAGAAATGAGCGCCAGTCGTCGTCGGCTCTCGGCACCGAATGCGTATGATTCTCCGCCAGCATGGCTTCGGCCAGTGCGTCGAGCAGCGCCCGCTTGTTCCTGAAGTGCCAGTAAAGCGCCGGCTGCTGAACCCCCAACCGTTCCGCCAGTTTGCGTGTCGTCAGACCGTCTACGCCGACCTCGTTCAACAGGTCCAGGGCGGCACGGATCACTGTATTCGGCTGCAACTTTGTCATGCTTGACACTTTATCACTGATAAACATAATATGTCCACCAACTTATCAGTGATAAAGAATCCGCGCGTTCAATCGGACCAGCGGAGGCTGGTCCGGAGGCCAGACGTGAAACCCAACAGACCCCTGATCGTAATTCTGAGCACTGTCGCGCTCGACGCTGTCGGCATCGGCCTGATTATGCCGGTGCTGCCGGGCCTCCTGCGCGATCTGGTTCACTCGAACGACGTCACCGCCCACTATGGCATTCTGCTGGCGCTGTATGCGTTGATGCAATTTGCCTGCGCACCTGTGCTGGGCGCGCTGTCGGATCGTTTCGGGCGGCGGCCGGTCTTGCTCGTCTCGCTGGCCGGCGCTGCTGTCGACTACGCCATCATGGCGACGACGCCTTTCCTTTGGGTTCTCTATATCGGGCGGATCGTGGCCGGCATCACCGGGGCGACTGGGGCGGTAGCCGGCGCTTATATTGCCGATATCACTGATGGCGATGAGCGCGCGCGGCACTTCGGCTTCATGAGCGCCTGTTTCGGGTTCGGGATGGTCGCGGGACCTGTGCTCGGTGGGCTGATGGGCGGTTTCTCCCCCCACGCTCCGTTCTTCGCCGCGGCAGCCTTGAACGGCCTCAATTTCCTGACGGGCTGTTTCCTTTTGCCGGAGTCGCACAAAGGCGAACGCCGGCCGTTACGCCGGGAGGCTCTCAACCCGCTCGCTTCGTTCCGGTGGGCCCGGGGCATGACCGTCGTCGCCGCCCTGATGGCGGTCTTCTTCATCATGCAACTTGTCGGACAGGTGCCGGCCGCGCTTTGGGTCATTTTCGGCGAGGATCGCTTTCACTGGGACGCGACCACGATCGGCATTTCGCTTGCCGCATTTGGCATTCTGCATTCACTCGCCCAGGCAATGATCACCGGCCCTGTAGCCGCCCGGCTCGGCGAAAGGCGGGCACTCATGCTCGGAATGATTGCCGACGGCACAGGCTACATCCTGCTTGCCTTCGCGACACGGGGATGGATGGCGTTCCCGATCATGGTCCTGCTTGCTTCGGGTGGCATCGGAATGCCGGCGCTGCAAGCAATGTTGTCCAGGCAGGTGGATGAGGAACGTCAGGGGCAGCTGCAAGGCTCACTGGCGGCGCTCACCAGCCTGACCTCGATCGTCGGACCCCTCCTCTTCACGGCGATCTATGCGGCTTCTATAACAACGTGGAACGGGTGGGCATGGATTGCAGGCGCTGCCCTCTACTTGCTCTGCCTGCCGGCGCTGCGTCGCGGGCTTTGGAGCGGCGCAGGGCAACGAGCCGATCGCTGATCGTGGAAACGATAGGCCTATGCCATGCGGGTCAAGGCGACTTCCGGCAAGCTATACGCGCCCTAGGAGTGCGGTTGGAACGTTGGCCCAGCCAGATACTCCCGATCACGAGCAGGACGCCGATGATTTGAAGCGCACTCAGCGTCTGATCCAAGAACAACCATCCTAGCAACACGGCGGTCCCCGGGCTGAGAAAGCCCAGTAAGGAAACAACTGTAGGTTCGAGTCGCGAGATCCCCCGGAACCAAAGGAAGTAGGTTAAACCCGCTCCGATCAGGCCGAGCCACGCCAGGCCGAGAACATTGGTTCCTGTAGGCATCGGGATTGGCGGATCAAACACTAAAGCTACTGGAACGAGCAGAAGTCCTCCGGCCGCCAGTTGCCAGGCGGTAAAGGTGAGCAGAGGCACGGGAGGTTGCCACTTGCGGGTCAGCACGGTTCCGAACGCCATGGAAACCGCCCCCGCCAGGCCCGCTGCGACGCCGACAGGATCTAGCGCTGCGTTTGGTGTCAACACCAACAGCGCCACGCCCGCAGTTCCGCAAATAGCCCCCAGGACCGCCATCAATCGTATCGGGCTACCTAGCAGAGCGGCAGAGATGAACACGACCATCAGCGGCTGCACAGCGCCTACCGTCGCCGCGACCCCGCCCGGCAGGCGGTAGACCGAAATAAACAACAAGCTCCAGAATAGCGAAATATTAAGTGCGCCGAGGATGAAGATGCGCATCCACCAGATTCCCGTTGGAATCTGTCGGACGATCATCACGAGCAATAAACCCGCCGGCAACGCCCGCAGCATCGCGACCGTCATCGGTGAGAAGTTCGGCAGGTATTGGGTGGTGACAATGTAGGTGCTGCCCCAAATGGCAGGTGCTATCGCTGTGAACAATAAATCGGGCGTGCGTAATGACATGCGATTACAAGACCTCCGCTACGGCGATGGGTTTTTGAGAGTTGCAGGCGCCGCGATGACCGCACCCTGACTTGGACTGGCCCTGCCTCGCACCAATCCACCTGCGGCTATGGCCGCGATCATGCGAGGCCCGAAAATTACACGACCTGTACACGTCCGCCGAACCCGGAACGCAACAGAGCTTCGTGGGCATCCCGATCCGGGTCGTAGCAGCAGTCCTGGACCAAACGCACGTCGTAGTCCGCATCACTAGCCCAGGCGACGCTTGAAAGAACAACGCCGGTGGTGCTTATCCCGGCCATGACAAGCGTGCTTACGCCGCGCGTCCGAAGGTCGGCGTCGAGCGCCGTGCCATAAAAGACGCTGGCTCGCGGACATGCATAGAAAAGGTCGCCCCGTTCGATCGCAAGCCCTTCGACGGGCAGACCGGTGCGAAATCGTCCGCTCGGGAGATACGGTGAGATTTGGCGATTCGTCGCCGGCGGCGCATGTTCATACTCTTCGCCGAGCGAAAAGTTGGGGAACAGCACGGGCCGGCCGCGCAAGGCGTGCTGGCAGCCGTGCAGACCCTGCGTGAGATGAACGCCGACAACCTGCGCAAGGTGCCGGCCGATGCACCCACGGCCTTCATCAAGCCGCGCTGGAAGCCGC
>NZ_JAENDM010000085.1:0-9250 GCF_019375075.1 Escherichia sp. XD33 | reverse complement strand
CGTACGGCCCACAGAATGATGTCACGCTGAAAATGCCGGCCTTTGAATGGGTTCATGTGCAGCTCCATCAGCAAAAGGGGATGATAAGTTTATCACCACCGACTATTTGCAACAGTGCCGTTGATCGTGCTATGATCGACTGATGTCATCAGCGGTGGAGTGCAATGTCGTGCAATACGAATGGCGAAAAGCCGAGCTCATCGGTCAGCTTCTCAACCTTGGGGTTACCCCCGGCGGTGTGCTGCTGGTCCACAGCTCCTTCCGTAGCGTCCGGCCCCTCGAAGATGGGCCACTTGGACTGATCGAGGCCCTGCGTGCTGCGCTGGGTCCGGGAGGGACGCTCGTCATGCCCTCGTGGTCAGGTCTGGACGACGAGCCGTTCGATCCTGCCACGTCGCCCGTTACACCGGACCTTGGAGTTGTCTCTGACACATTCTGGCGCCTGCCAAATGTAAAGCGCAGCGCCCATCCATTTGCCTTTGCGGCAGCGGGGCCACAGGCAGAGCAGATCATCTCTGATCCATTGCCCCTGCCACCTCACTCGCCTGCAAGCCCGGTCGCCCGTGTCCATGAACTCGATGGGCAGGTACTTCTCCTCGGCGTGGGACACGATGCCAACACGACGCTGCATCTTGCCGAGTTGATGGCAAAGGTTCCCTATGGGGTGCCGAGACACTGCACCATTCTTCAGGATGGCAAGTTGGTACGCGTCGATTATCTCGAGAATGACCACTGCTGTGAGCGCTTTGCCTTGGCGGACAGGTGGCTCAAGGAGAAGAGCCTTCAGAAGGAAGGTCCAGTCGGTCATGCCTTTGCTCGGTTGATCCGCTCCCGCGACATTGTGGCGACAGCCCTGGGTCAACTGGGCCGAGATCCGTTGATCTTCCTGCATCCGCCAGAGGCGGGATGCGAAGAATGCGATGCCGCTCGCCAGTCGATTGGCTGAGCTCATGAGCGGAGAACGAGATGACGTTGGAGGGGCAAGGTCGCGCTGATTGCTGGGGCAACACGTGGAGCGGATCGGGGATTGTCTTTCTTCAGCTCGCTGATGATATGCTGACGCTCAATGCCGTTTGGCCTCCGACTAACGAAAATCCCGCATTTGGACGGCTGATCCGATTGGCACGGCGGACGGCGAATGGCGGAGCAGACGCTCGTCCGGGGGCAATGAGATATGAAAAAGCCTGAACTCACCGCGACGTCTGTCGAGAAGTTTCTGATCGAAAAGTTCGACAGCGTCTCCGACCTGATGCAGCTCTCGGAGGGCGAAGAATCTCGTGCTTTCAGCTTCGATGTAGGAGGGCGTGGATATGTCCTGCGGGTAAATAGCTGCGCCGATGGTTTCTACAAAGATCGTTATGTTTATCGGCACTTTGCATCGGCCGCGCTCCCGATTCCGGAAGTGCTTGACATTGGGGAATTCAGCGAGAGCCTGACCTATTGCATCTCCCGCCGTGCACAGGGTGTCACGTTGCAAGACCTGCCTGAAACCGAACTGCCCGCTGTTCTGCAGCCGGTCGCGGAGGCCATGGATGCGATCGCTGCGGCCGATCTTAGCCAGACGAGCGGGTTCGGCCCATTCGGACCGCAAGGAATCGGTCAATACACTACATGGCGTGATTTCATATGCGCGATTGCTGATCCCCATGTGTATCACTGGCAAACTGTGATGGACGACACCGTCAGTGCGTCCGTCGCGCAGGCTCTCGATGAGCTGATGCTTTGGGCCGAGGACTGCCCCGAAGTCCGGCACCTCGTGCACGCGGATTTCGGCTCCAACAATGTCCTGACGGACAATGGCCGCATAACAGCGGTCATTGACTGGAGCGAGGCGATGTTCGGGGATTCCCAATACGAGGTCGCCAACATCTTCTTCTGGAGGCCGTGGTTGGCTTGTATGGAGCAGCAGACGCGCTACTTCGAGCGGAGGCATCCGGAGCTTGCAGGATCGC
Source organism: Escherichia sp. XD33 (assembly GCF_019375075.1). Classification (NCBI taxonomy): domain Bacteria; kingdom Pseudomonadati; phylum Pseudomonadota; class Gammaproteobacteria; order Enterobacterales; family Enterobacteriaceae; genus Escherichia; species Escherichia sp. XD33. Next base: position 7,298 of record NZ_JAENDM010000085.1, on the reverse strand, counting down.
CGCGGCTCCGGGCGTATATGCTCCGCATTGGTCTTGACCAACTCTATCAGAGCTTGGTTGACGGCAATTTCGATGATGCAGCTTGGGCGCAGGGTCGATGCGACGCAATCGTCCGATCCGGAGCCGGGACTGTCGGGCGTACACAAATCGCCCGCAGAAGCGCGGCCGTCTGGACCGATGGCTGTGTAGAAGTACTCGCCGATAGTGGAAACCGACGCCCCAGCACTCGTCCGAGGGCAAAGGAATAGAGTAGATGCCGACCGAACAAGAGCTGATTTCGAGAACGCCTCAGCCAGCAACTCGCGCGAGCCTAGCAAGGCAAATGCGAGAGAACGGCCTTACGCTTGGTGGCACAGTTCTCGTCCACAGTTCGCTAAGCTCGCTCGGCTGGGTCGCGGGAGGGCCGGTCGCAGTGATTCAGGCCCTTCTGGATTGTGTTGGTCCCCAGGGCACGATTGTCATGCCCACGCACTCGGGTGATCTGACTGATCCCGCAGATTGGAGATCGCCGCCCGTGCCTGCCGATTGGGTGCAGATCTTGCGCAACGAGATGCCGGCATACGATCCGCAAACCACACCAACTCGGAACATGGGTGCAGTGGCTGAATTGTTCCGGGCGTGTCGCAAACACTTTTGGAGGCAGCTATCACCCAGCCAAGGCCGGTATTTTCATGCTTTGTTAACCTTTTGCAGTCCGAAGAGGCGCGCAAGCAAATCATTCTGGTCATTGACGGTCCAGCCGCCTGAAAAGCCAAAGCCCTTCCGCAGCCACAGCATCGCCTCGAAACCCGCGATGGTTCGCCGCGCCGTGTTAAAGGATTGGAAACCGCCGATCTTCGGCATGTTCTTCTTCACCCGGAAATGGTCGCTCTCAATCCCCTGCTGGAGATGTTTGGTCACATAATGCACGGGATCGGGATGGAGAAGCCCATCATCAACCGACGTTTTGATCGTTGACGGGAAGGTGTTGGCCCCGTCCGTCCCAATCCTGTTCGGCGACAACAAGGGTTCATCTTTAAGCATCTTTCGGAAGAACCGCTTGGCAGCGTCGAGATCGCGCTTAGCGGTCAGCAGGAAATCCACCGGATTGCCATGCTTATCGATGGCTCGGTACAGATAGCGCCATTTGCCGCGGATCTTGACATAGGTCTCATCAATCCGGACCGAGCCGCAATGGGGTCGACGAAACTGCCGCAGCCGTTTCTCGATGACAGGTGCATAAGCCAATACCCAGCGGTTGATCGTGCTATGATCGACCTCGAAGCCCCGCTCGCGAAACATCTCTTCCAAGTCACGATAGCTGAGCGGGTAGCGCAAGTACCAGGCAACCGCCTGTACAATCAGCCAGGCCTCGAAATGCCTGCCCTTGAAATCATCCTTCGACTGGCGCTTCAGCTTTTCGGCAATGGTATTCAAAATCATCGGCTCGCTCCGCAATATCAGGAGCGGCAACTTCTCTCCCCATGGTCAACATCGAGTTAACCTGAAGAATTTGCGACAAGGCCATGCGTTCCGCTCCGGAGATGTCTGGCTTACTAGGTCCCGGCGCTATGGCGATCTGAAACACGCACTCGTTCCGGCACAATCCATCGCGGAAGGCGGTCGTCTCGCTGTGCCATTGCGGCCGGAGGAATGGCTGGCAGACCGGCAAGCTCGCCTCGACATGCGGTTGCGCGAGCTTGGCCGTGCCGCTCGCGCAGGCACGATCCCGGGCGGGTCGATTGAAAACGGCGTTCTGCATATCGAGAAACTCGAAGCCGCCGCGCCGACAGGCGCCGAAGATCTGGTGCTCGATCTCTACAAGCAGATCCCGCCCACGCGCATCACCGATCTCCTGCTGGAGGTGGATGCGGCGACCGGCTTCACCGAAGCGTTCACCCATCTGCGCACAGGAGCACCCTGCGCTGACCGGATCGGGCTAATGAACGTTATCTTGGCGGAAGGGATCAACCTCGGCTTGCGCAAAATGGCGGATGCGACAAACACCCACACCTTCTGGGAATTGATCCGCATTGGACGGTGGCATGTCGAGGGCGAAGCCTATGACCGGGCGCTGGCCATGGTGGTCGAGGCACAGGCAGCGTTACCCATGGCCCGGTTCTGGGGCATGGGCACGTCGGCTTCGAGCGACGGACAGTTCTTCGTCGCTACAGAGCAAGGTGAGGCCATGAACCTGGTCAACGCGAAATATGGCAATACCCCGGGCCTGAAAGCCTATAGCCACGTCTCCGACCAATATGCGCCGTTCGCAACCCAGGTGATTCCTGCAACGGCAAGCGAAGCGCCTTACATCCTCGATGGCCTGCTGATGAACGATGCTGGACGCCATATCCGCGAGCAGTTCACCGACACGGGCGGCTTCACCGATCACGTCTTTGCCGCATGTGCCATTCTCGGCTACCGGTTCGCTCCGCGCATCCGCGACCTGCCATCCAAACGGCTCTACGCGTTCAATCCGTCGGCCGCCCCGGCGCACCTGCGAGCGTTGATCGGCGGAAAGGTCAACCAAGCCATGATCGAGCGCAATTGGCCCGACATCCTGCGCATCGCCGCCACCATTGCTGCCGGGACCGTCGCGCCAAGCCAGATTCTGCGGAAACTCGCCTCCTATCCGCGGCAGAACGAGCTCGCGACAGCCCTGCGGGAAGTCGGTCGCGTCGAGCGCACCCTGTTCATGATCGACTGGATTCTGGATGCCGAACTCCAACGGCGTGCCCAGATCGGGCTCAACAAAGGCGAAGCTCATCATGCGCTGAAGCGGGCAATCAGCTTCCACCGCCGCGGTGAAATCCGCGACCGTTCCGCCGAAGGCCAGCATTACCGCATCGCCGGCATGAATCTGCTCGCCGCCATCATCATCTTCTGGAACACCATGAAGCTCGGCGAGGTCGTTGCAAACCAGAAACGCGATGGAAAGCTGCTATCGCCCGATCTCTTGGCCCATGTTTCGCCGCTCGGATGGGAACACATCAATCTCACCGGAGAATATCGCTGGCCAAAGCCTTAGCGTAGGATTCCGCCCCCTCCCGCAAACGACCCCGTGATGACCCTGCAGGCATCCCCTGAGACCCGGTTAATGCGCGCCGAGGTGCAGCGGCATTATCCGCACATCTGGCAGGAGCTGGAGGGGCTGGCGCAGGGACTGGAGGCCACTGTTGATCAGGTCTTTGCCTGGAACTGCCGTGGCGATCTGGTGCGCTCAACGTCGGATGGCTGTACGACGGTGGCCGGGGTAAACGCCGCAGGCGAGCGGATTATCGCGCATAATGAAGACGGTTTTCCTCAGTTACGGGATGAATGCTTGCTGGCTACCATTACTCCGAGTCGCGGTCTGAGCTTTACGAGTTTTGCCTATCCGGGGTCGATTTGCGGCCACACCTTTGCGGTAAATGAAAAAGGTATCGTTAACACGGTGAATAACATCCGTGCAGTGTATCGTCCGCAGGGATTACCGCGTCAGATCCTGGCTCGCGCCTCGCTGAATGCGAACACCCTCGACGAGGCCATCACTATACTTACCGGCCAGCCGCGATCCGGGGCGTTTCACCATACGCTCGGGCAGCTGGGCGATGCGCGGCTGTTCAGCGTTGAGGCCACCGGTCAAGGCTGTTCCGTTCTACCCCTGACGACGGTAACCGGGCATGCCAACCATCTGGTGCATGCGGCACTGGCTGGCGTTGAGCAGATCGTTACCGACAGTTCAGCGTCGCGGCAGTTACGCCTCGTGCAGTGGCGGGAAACGCAACCTCCGTTTGACGCCGCGGCGGCAAAAACCATTCTCTCAGATACCCATGACGCAGAACTGCCAATTTACCGGCTGGCTGCCGACGATCCGGATGAGGAGAACACCCTCGCCACGGCAGTTTTCACCCTCGATGCCAACCACGTCAGGTGGCAAATTTTCGACATTAACCGCGACGATGCTAAATTTCATGGAGAAGTGCGTGGGTGAAATAGCCGGTCGTCAGTCATAAAGGGCAGGGGAGTACCGTTGGCCCGGCGTTCGATAGTACCGTCCGGATACTGCCAGATATCGGCGTCCAGGGAGATGTCCTGAAGCGCGGTGTCCGGAATTTCAGGTTTGTGTCTCTACAAAGACTAACTATCAGAAAAACTCATCGAGCATCAAATGAAACTGCAATTTATTCATATCAGGATTATCAATACCATATTTTTGAAAAAGCCGTTTCTGTAATGAAGGAGAAAATTCACCGAGGCAGTTCCATAGGATGGCAAGATCCTGGTATCGGTCTGCGATTCCGACTCGTCCAACATCAATACAACCTATTAATTTCCCCTCGTCAAAAATAAGGTTATCAAGTGAGAAATCACCATGAGTGACGACTGAATCCGGTGAGAATGGCAAAAGCTTATGCATTTCTTTCCAGACTTGTTCAACAGGCCAGCCATTACGCTCGTCATCAAAATCACTCGCATCAACCAAACCGTTATTCATTCGTGATTGCGCCTGAGCGAGACGAAATACGCGATCGCTGTTAAAAGGACAATTACTAACAGGAATCGAATGCAACCGGCGCAGGAACGCTGCCAGCGCATCAACAATATTTTCACCTGAATCAGGATATTCTTCTAATACCTGGAATGCTGTTTTCCCGGGGAGCGCAGTGGTGAGTAACCATGCATCATCAGGAGTACGGATAAAATGCTTGATGGTCGGAAGAGGCATAAATGCCGTCAGCCAGTTTAGTCTGACCATCTCATCTGTAACATCATTGGCAACGCTACCTTTGCCATGTTTCAGAAACAACTCTGGCGCATCGGGCTTCCCATACAATCGATAGATTGTCGCACCTGATTGCCCGACATTATCGCGAGCCCATTTATACCCATATAAATCAGCATCCAGGTTGGAATTTAATCGCGGCCTCGAGCAAGACGTTTCCCGTTGAATATGGCTCATAACACCCCTTGTATTACTGTTTATGTAAGCAGACAGTTTTATTGTTCATGATGATATATTTTTATCTTGTGCAATGTAACATCAGAGATTTTGAGACACAACGTGGATTTGTTGAATAAATCGAACTTTTGCTGAGTTGAAGGATCAGATCACGCATCTTCCCGACAACGCAGACCGTTCCGTGGCAAAGCAAAAGTTCAAAATCACCAACTGGCCCACCTACAATAAAGGGGTCGTTTGCGGGAGAGGGCGAAATCCTACGCTAAGGCTTTGGCCAACGATATTCTCCGGTAAGATTGATGTGTTCCCAGGGGATAGGAGAAGTCGCTTGATATCTAGTATGACGTCTGTCGCACCTGCTTGATCGCGGCCGCGATAGCTAGATCGCGTTGCTCCTCTTCTCCATCCGCGTTCCAAGCTGCGGAAAGGCACCCATAAGCGTACGCCTGGTCGAGCAGGCGACGCGGATCGACGTCCAGCGCACGAGAGAATGCGTCCGCCATCTGTGCAATGCGTCTAGGATCGAGACAAAGGTCGTCTCTGTCAGCCGGATCGTAGAACATATTGGCGGCGCCAAAGCCCACTTCACCGACCAGACCGACGGGATCTATCACCAGCCAGCCGCGACTGGAGAACATGATGTTTTCATGATGCAGATCGCCATGTAGCCCACGCAGTTCCGAGGCATTGCTCATCATTTGATCGGCTATAATCGCCGCGTGGACGTAGTCAGTTTGACAACCTGCGTTTTGATCATCGCGCGCCCGCTGAAACAAAGCTGCAAAGCGATCCCGGATCGGGAGAAGGGCAGAAGGCAGGGGTTCCTCAGATGCGGCATACAGCTTCGCCATTAGTTCCGCTGCAATTTCGGTCGCCTGGTAGTCGCCGTGCTCGGCAACGATGTGAGAGAGCATTCGCTCCCCGGCATATTCGAGCAACATCAGATTGTTCTCACGACCGAGCAACCGGACTGCTCCCCTCCCATTGCGCCATACCAGATAGTCGGCCCCGCGCAGTTCATCAGCAATGTCTTCTATAGGTTTCAATTCCTTGACGATTGCAGGAGTCCCGTCTGGCAATGAAACTTTCCAAACGAGGCTGGAAAAGGTGTCCGCAATGAGAACAGGTTGCGAAACGTGCCAATGAGCAGGAAAAACAGGCGGCATGAACATCAACCCCAAGTCAGAGGGTCCAATCGCAGATAGAAGGCAAGGCGTTCGCGGTCGGGGGCTTCGATCCCCAATACATTGAATAGGACAGCGAAGGCGCGCTCTGCTTCATCTGGCGCTGCCCAGTTCTCTTCGGCGTTAGCAATCATGAGTGCCAAATCGGCATAGCGATCTGCTGTTCCGAGCCGCCCAAGGTCGATCAGACCCGTGCATTGAAGAGTTTTAGGGTCCACCATGAAGTTCGGCATGCAGGGATCACCATGGCAAACAACCATATCGGTGCGCTCTTGGTCGAGCCGCACCGGTAGCTCTCGTTCGACACGAGCCAAAAGATCGAGCTGCGGCGTACTCTTGTCCTCGTCCGGTAAGAAGTCGGGATTGACGGCATTGCGGGACACCACATCAACGGCGCGTCCGAACATTCGCGACAGCCTGCGCTCAAACGGACATTGATCAACCGATAGGCTGTGAACAGCGCCAAGTTGCTGCCCCATTGACGGCCACGCTTTGAGCAAATCCGCTCCAGACAGATCAGCCGCCGGTACTCCCGGAATTGCCGTTATCACCAAGCATGCACCCTCCTGTTCCTCCTGCCAGTTGATCACCTCGGGGCAAGCCACACCTCGACCTTTGAGCCAAATGAGGCGGTCACGCTCTCCAGCGAGCTCACCGCGGCGGGAAGCAGGTGCGATTTTCGCGAAGGCATGCCCGTCACCACGTCGAAAAACAAAATCACCAGATTCTCCGCCTCTGACAGGCAACCAGTCAGAATGCGATTCACCAAAAAAAATATTAGTTCGATTCAATGGAGGTTCCTTCAGTTTTCTGATGAAGCGCGGAGGTGGCTCAACCTGCGAAAAGAAACGAGTTGCTATGGACTTGCACCGGTTGTGTTCCGGTCTATCTCTCATTTTAAGCGGCTTTTTTCTCAAATGCCACCGGCGATTTCCAGCCGAGTGTTGAATGTCTTCGGCGTGGATTATAAAAGCCATTTACCCATATAATGCGCCTACTTATCAGCCTTTGGGACGTTGGGACGGTATTTTTCACTATATACCCCCAAGTTTTTAGACATGAAAAAAGGGTAATGACTCCAACTTATTGATAGTGTTTTATGTTCAGATAATGCCCGATGACTTTGTCATGCAGCTCCACCGATTTTGAGAACGACAGCGACTTCCGTCCCAGCCGTGCCAGGTGCTGCCTCA
>NZ_JAENDM010000084.1:0-9671 GCF_019375075.1 Escherichia sp. XD33 | reverse complement strand
TGAGGCAGCACCTGGCACGGCTGGGACGGAAGTCGCTGTCGTTCTCAAAATCGGTGGAGCTGCATGACAAAGTCATCGGGCATTATCTGAACATAAAACACTATCAATAAGTTGGAGTCATTACCCCCAATACGTTATTTATCGTTTTTATGGCAATTGCCAATGTTCATTTTGATGAATATCTATTGGTCAGAAAAAATTTATTGATAAGTTCTAAATCGATTAAACCGGAATCTCTCGACGATATCCTTGGCGATATTCTGAAAAAAGAGACAACGATAACCTCTTTTTTAAATATGCCGACGTTATCATTGAGCCGAACCGAATCGAGTATGTTGCGAATGTGGATGGCAGGTCAGGGAACCATTCAAATCTCTGACCAAATGAATATCAAAGCCAAGACCGTTTCATCGCATAAAGGTAATATTAAACGTAAGATCAAAACGCATAATAAACAGGTTATCTACCATGTCGTCCGACTGACGGATAATGTGACTAATGGTATTTTTGTCAACATGCGCTAACACATTCTGACTGGTGGTTTCCCACCAGTCAGGCTGAATAAGATTACTCTGCTTTCTCCACAAAGATACCGTCCTGATGCCCTGCTTCATTAAAGAACCAGATGCCGAGCGGGTAGTCTTCCAGCGAAACCAGGTACATTGTGCCTTCACTAAACTCCTCAACTGCCAGTACCACGCCAGGACGACGCGGACCGCCATCCGTTTTGACTGTTACCCGATCATTCACCTTCATCGTTTTCCTCCTGTGGCTTTGTGCCAGTGTAGAACAATTTCGTTTTTCTGGCAGCGCCAGGCGCGCGCGAGTGCTGATTTTCTCGACGGTCTATACTTAAGAGATGCCAGGCGGACTTAACGACTGGCGGCAACAACAGAGTAACGGTTGCGAGGAAAGATGATGAAAACCGCAAAAGAGTACAGCGATACCGCAAAACGTGAGGTCAGCGTCGATGTCGATGCCCTGCTGGCGGCGATCAATGAAATTAGCGAAAGCGAAGTTCATCGCAGCCAGAACGATTCTGAACACGTTAGCGTCGATGGACGTGAATATCATACATGGCGTGAATTGGCGGATGCCTTCGAACTGGATATTCATGACTTCAGCGTCTCTGAAGTGAATCGTTGAATGCACAATAAAAAAATCCCGACCCTGAGGGGGTCGGGATGAAACTTGCTTAAGCAAGAAGCACTTAAAAAATTCGTTACACCAGGAAATCTGATGTGTTCATCACCTTATCCGCAATTTTTTTCGCTGACAAGAAAATATTCGCTATATGAATGATTAACGCTACTTATGAATAGAAATGTGACGCACGTCACCCCTTGGTGGCTCTGGCGTCAGCGGGATCGCTCCCGAAAAAATCATCTTTGATAATTTGTGCTGTTTTGAGAATCATCCTGGTAAGGGGAGAACTGCGCGACCATGTTTTCAATTCAACAACCACTACTGGTTTTTAGCGATCTTGATGGCACCCTGCTGGACAGTCATAGTTATGACTGGCAACCAGCTGCCCCCTGGCTCAGCCTTTTACGCGAAGCGAATGTTCCCGTCATTCTCTGTAGCAGTAAAACTTCAGCGGAAATGCTGTACTTGCAAAAAACGTTGGGGCTACAAGGGTTACCGCTGATTGCCGAAAATGGCGCAGTGATCCAGCTTGCTGAACAATGGCAGGATATAGACGGTTTTCCACGCATCATCTCAGGTATTAGCCATGGCGAAATCAGCCAGGTTTTAAATACGCTACGCGAGAAAGAACATTTTAAATTCACAACTTTTGATGATGTCGACGATGCAACCATCGCCGAATGGACGGGATTAAGCCGTAGCCAGGCGGCGCTGACGCAGCTGCATGAGGCGTCGGTAACGCTAATCTGGCGCGACAGTGACGAGCGTATGGCACAATTTACCGCTCGTCTGAACGAACTGGGCTTACAGTTTATGCAGGGTGCGCGCTTCTGGCACGTCCTGGATGCCTCTGCCGGAAAAGATCAGGCTGCCAACTGGATTATCGCGACCTATCAACAATTGTCAGGCAAACGCCCAACCACACTTGGCCTGGGCGATGGGCCAAACGATGCGCCCTTACTGGAGGTAATGGATTACGCGGTGATTGTGAAAGGGCTAAACCGTGAAGGGGGGCATCTGCATGATGAGGATCCGGCCCACGTCTGGCGAACGCAGCGTGAAGGACCGGAAGGATGGCGTGAAGGGCTGGACCATTTTTTCTCCGCCCGTTAAGCGTTATCGCTCGCGAATACCCGATTACGCCCAGCCTGTTTAGCGAGATAAAGCCGACGGTCGGCCAGTGACTGGAGTTGTTCAAAATCATAATCACCGGTTTCCTCGCTGCTACTTACCCCCAACGAGGCACTGATGCGTATCGTCGTACTCTTGGCAATCAACATCTCTTTTTCATTTAACTTCAGGCGAATACGTTCTGCGACTTCCGCAGCCTCCGTCAGACTCGCGCCTGGCAGAATCACACAAAACTCCTCACCACCGACCCGCCCGGCAACGTCCTGCGCACGCAAGGAACTGCTAATTAATCCGGCAGCATGAGAAAGAACACGGTCGCCCGCCTGATGACCAAAGCGGTCATTAATCGCTTTAAAATGGTCAAGATCGACCTGAATGACAGAAAAAGGATGTTGGTGCGTCTGACACAATTTAGCGAGCGGACGGGCTTTTTCGAACAGTGCGCCACGATTATATAAACGGGTTAAGGTGTCGTGCCACGCCTGCCACTGCAACGAGCTTTGTAGAACATACATGTTGCTGACCATCCGGCGAATCACATACCAGGAGATGAGTAACATGGTGGTAAAGAGCGCCCACAGCAGGGTTAATGCAATGCTGATACTGCCGAAATCGCCGCGCACGCCTTCGCTTAACGTATGGACGCGCACCAGCACACCGTCGAAATGGTTCAGACGTTCCCAGCTAACATAGCGACTGTCCATACGAATGCCGCCCCGCGTGTCATGTTCCATTGCCTGCGCCAGCAAGGCCAGTTCACGAGGGTCAAAAATATTCCCTGTTGGATGGTCAGGATTGGAAGAGGTCAAAAATCTCAGCTTACTGTCATAGAGCTGATACTCACCATCGAGGTTTTTATCGATGGCGTTTCTTAAAAATTGCTGCATGGTACGCACGGGAATACTCATCCCCAGCACGCCATACCAGTAGTTATTACTGTCTACCGGAACACTGACGGTAACCTGCGGTTCAGTATTGCTGGCGTGTTCCGGTTGCGAAGTGAACCAGCGTACCGCGCGGTGACGATTTTCTCGTTGCGAATGGCCGATAAACCAGGGTTGGGTGACATAGCCGTAATAACGCGTTGGTACATTGCGCGTAAACAAGGTCGGCTGCGTCGAAACGTAAAATCCGGCACGCGAGACATACATCGCCTGTTCAACCATCGACGAGGTGTTGTGCGCCAGTCGCAGCAAGTAACCAACTTCCAGTGCAGCGGTAATTTCATTGTCGAGGCTTTCATTTTCGCGAGACAGGAGATTCCCCTCGCTGACTAATGCATCCGATACGCCATTGACTGACAGGGTGCGTCGTCGGTTGAGTTCGATTTGCCAGGCGTGCTCGTCGCGATGCTGTTCGAACTCGGTTACAGCATCACGCAGAGAGGTGAAATCCAGTGGCGCTACGAGAGCTTCGCGCATGCCATTACGCAAAAAGATCAGTTTGTCGACGTTATACTGCAAATGCTTATCGAGCGCGTTGGCTACGTTTTCCAGATGATTACGCTGGCTGGAGATATAGGCATCTTCCAGCACTACCACTTCACGCCAGGTCAGCAAGGTGGAAAAAAGCAATACCACGATAAAGCAGAGATTAACGACATGACCAGGCCCCAGGCGGCGTGCGAGTTTTTTCAACCAGCTCTGGTTTTCCATTTTTGTCTCGTGCTGCACCCTGACGACTCCCAACCTGCTTTTTTATGATTCTGGCATAACCTGGCGATAGCGTACCGCAAAACAGCGATAATTTTATAATGGTGGCATGATAAGACGCGACTATCATTCATTGCAGGCATTGGCACACCAGGCCGGATGTGATCCGGCCTGGTGTTAATGATACCCTTTCAAACTTCTTCCGCAGAACGACTCCCCTCCCCCGGAACAAGCTCGGTTTCATGAAAAGCTTCCCGCTTGACCCCGTAACCGTCATACCAACGACACTCAACCATACCGCTGGAGTATCCAGTGACAATCATCCGCGGGCCGCCCTCTTTAACCGTAACTTCCTCACTAACCATAAAGCTCATACTCGCCTCCTTTTTTCGAGTGAAACTTGTTCACCTTAGTTGAAGATGGCGAATTTTGCATAATAGCCTGTGCGAGTATTAATGTGCCTGACCGCGTATTTTCGCTACGGCTTTCACTCCCAGCACCACGATGCCGCCGATGATAAATCCAAGAATCAGATTTAAAACAGTCGGTAATATCATCGCCACCACTGCACTTTGCTGCCCGGCGAAATGTTCAATGGCGTGATGCAGCGGCGCAATACCATGTACCACAATCCCGCCGCCGACGAGGAACATCGCCAGCGTGCCGACAATCGATAATGCTTTCATCAACCAGGGCGCAATGATCAATAACCCTTTACCTAATGCCTGCATCAGCGCGCTGGATTTTTCCGCCAGCCAATACCCCAGGTCATCAATCTTAACGATAACCCCTACCAGACCGTAGACGCCCACGGTCACTACCAGCGCGATGCCTGAAAGCACCAGCACCTGATTAAGCAACGGCGCTTCGGCCACAATCCCCAGCGTGATGGCGACGATTTCCGCAGACAATATAAAATCGGTACGAATCGCCCCTTTTATTTTGTCCTTTTCAAACTTCAGCGGATCCTGCGCCGCCAGCTTCTCCAGACGCTGCTGGCTCTGCGCCGGATCTTCTTTATGTTTACGCGCCTCCAGCATATGCAGCACTTTCTCTACTCCTTCAAAGCAGAGAAACGCGCCACCAATCATCAACAGAGGCGTAATCGCCCACGGGATAAACGCACTGATGATCAGCGCCAGCGGCACCAGAATCACTTTATTAATCAGCGATCCTTTCGCCACGCCCCAGACCACGGGAAGTTCCCGGTTGGCCCGCACGCCTGAAACTTGTTGCGCATTGAGCGATAAGTCATCCCCTAATACACCGGCGGTTTTCTTCGCCGCCAGTTTGCCCATCACGGAGATATCGTCCAGCAGTGTGGCGATATCATCGAGCAACGTCAGTAAACTACTCCCGGCCAAAAGCATTCCCTCTCATTTTTATTGTTGAAGGGTGTAAGTATGAAGCAAAAACGGCAGCTCTGATACTTGCTTCACAGGTCAACATTTTTTTAACAATCAAGTGCAATTATATCTCTCGCCAGCAGAATGATTTTCACGTTTACTATGACCCACCTTTTTATTTCCACCGTGAGGGATTATGCGTTTCCGCCAGTTGTTACCGCTTTTTGGCGCGCTGTTTGCGTTGTATATAATTTGGGGCTCAACCTATTTTGTCATTCGGATTGGCGTGGAAAGCTGGCCTCCGTTAATGATGGCAGGCGTGCGATTCCTGGCAGCCGGTATTTTATTGCTGGCATTTTTGCTACTGCGCGGACACAAACTCCCCCCGCTACGTCCGCTGCTTAATGCCGCGCTGATTGGCCTATTATTGCTGGCTGTCGGTAATGGCATGGTGACGGTTGCCGAACATCAAAATGTTCCTTCCGGCATCGCCGCCGTAGTGGTTGCAACCGTGCCCCTCTTTACCCTGTGCTTCAGCCGCCTGTTTGGCATTAAAACGCGCAAACTGGAATGGGTGGGTATTGCCATTGGGCTTGCCGGAATCATCATGCTCAATAGCGGTGGAAATTTAAGCGGCAATCCGTGGGGCGCGATTCTGATTTTAATCGGCTCGATTAGCTGGGCGTTTGGCTCGGTTTATGGCTCGCGCATTACCTTACCTGTAGGGATGATGGCGGGTGCGATTGAGATGCTGGCGGCAGGCGTGGTGTTAATGATCGCGTCGATGATTGCAGGTGAAAAACTGACGGCGCTCCCTTCCCTTTCAGGCTTCCTTGCGGTCGGCTATCTGGCGCTGTTTGGTTCGATTATCGCCATCAACGCTTATATGTATTTAATCCGTAATGTCAGTCCGGCTCTCGCCACCAGCTACGCCTACGTTAACCCGGTGGTCGCGGTCTTGCTGGGTACGGGACTGGGCGGAGAGACGCTGTCGAAGATTGAATGGCTGGCGCTCGGCGTAATTGTCTTCGCGGTGCTACTGGTCACGTTGGGAAAATATCTCTTCCCGGCAAAACCCGTAGTTGCGCCAGTTATTCAGGACGCATCAAGCGAGTAAATGAATCCCCTGCGTGTCGATCTGCGCGCTGGCACCTTCGCCGCAGATCCACTCTTCCAGACGCTCGGTAAGCGCTTCATCCGTCAGCTTCTCGCGCCCACGTAATGCACACTCCCAGACAATCAGTACGCGCCAGCCGAGTTCCTGCAAACGACTGATATCGCGGCGATCGCGTTCAACATTTTTACCTATCTTCTCCAGCCAGAACTCGGTTCGAGTCGCAGGCACTTTAAACAGATAGCAGTGATGATGATGCCAGAAGCAGCCATGGGTAAATATCACGCAGCGATATTCATCAACGACAAAATCCGGGCTTCCGGGCAGACTGGCGTCCTGAACGCGAAACGCCAGGCCCTGCCCGGTTAACAGACTGGCGAGGCGCTTCTCAATCGCCGTATCACGCGTGGCAATCGCGCGCATATTTTTGCTGCGAGTGGCCTTATCGTGAACGTCGGCCATGTTGTGCCTCTTGCTGACGCAACGCCACCGCCTGTTTGATTTTTGGCTCAAGCAGTTTTGCCACCGCGGCAAAGACCGGCACGACCACCGAGTTACCGAACTGGCGATAGGCCTGAGTGTCCGAAACCGGAATGCGGAATTTCGCTTCTCCCGGCGCTTCAAAACCCATTAAGCGCGCGCATTCCCGAGGCGTTAACCGACGTGGACGATGTTGCTGATTCAGCGGATCGTCAAAATCTTTCTCACCCGTGGCCATATCCCAGCCGCGATCGATTAAAATTTCCGCGCCATCTTTGTAATAACGCGCAGACAGCGTACGCGTGACGCTTTGCGGATTGTTCGGATAAACCATTCCATAACCGAAGCCGTTACCGCGCGCCTGATGTTTTTTCGCATATCGATAGAGGTACTTCCACAGCACCGGCGTCAGGATATATTTCGCCTCGACCATCGGGTCCAACAGCTGCGCCAGCGTCACTCGCTGTGCAGGGAAACATTCGCTGATATCACGCAGAGTAAAATCGGCTTTCAGATTAAGATCGCGACGAAAACCCACCAGCACGATGCGTTCACGGTGCTGCGGCAGAAAATGTTTACCATCGATGATTTTCGGATCGTCCGGCCCGTTATCTTCTGCATCAGCCACGTCATAGCCCAGTTCGTCCAGCGTCTGCATGATGATGCGGAACGTTTTACCCTGGTCGTGACTTTTCAGGTTTTTGACGTTTTCGAGCACAAACATCGCCGGACGACGCGCGTCGATAATGCGTACCACATCAAAAAACAGCGTGCCCTGGGTATCGCAGGCAAAACCGTGCGCCCGCCCGAGCGAGTTCTTTTTCGATACGCCAGCCAGCGAAAATGGCTGACAAGGGAAACCGGCCAGTAAAACATCGTGTTCAGGAATGTGTTGACGAATATGTTCCGCCGCCGCCTCATCACTCACGCCTTCTTTATGGCTGAGGGTGATATCGCGGATATCTTCATTAAAATGATGCGTCGCCGGATCGCAATAATGGTTGGCTTTATAAGTGCGTACCGCATGTTTGTTCCATTCGCTGGTAAACACGCATTGTCCGCCAATCGATTCAAAACCGCGACGGATGCCGCCAATTCCGGCAAATAGATCGATAAAGCGAAACGCATAATGCGGATGATGTGCCGGTGGTTTGGGTAACAACGTTTGCAGATGGGCGAACTCTTTCTCACTTAAACGGTGCCATGCCGAGTCATTCGCCAGCGCACGTTTTAAAATTGCCGCGCTCCAGTGATTCTCACCCACACCATTAAGCTGCGCCACCAGCGTTTTAACATCATAAATTTGCAGCAGTTTCTCCAGCATTGCCTGTGCGGCATTCCCGGTGCTGTATGAATCGGTTACTGATATATTTTCCTGCATAGATTTAACCGGCCATCTGAGATGGCCGACAGGTTAACATAATTACAGCCATTTAGGGCCAAGCGCTTATCCCGCGGGTGAAAACGCATCTATCACCTTGTGATCGACACCTTCATTCTCCCCCGCCAGTTCGGCACTGAGCTTCGCCATAAACTCGACTAAAAAATGCGCGTTGTGCTGCGCCAGCTGCTTGCCTCTTGCGGTTTGCATGGTTTGCGGTAGCTTCAGCAACTTAGTCTGGAAATGATCCAGCGCGTAGCGTTTATCATCAAGCGGGCGATGCTGTGCGAACGGATCTTCACCATCAAACAGCGCCACGCCCAATGCCCCTGAAACGGCAAACACGCGCGCCAGGCCAATCGCCCCCAGGGCTTCCAGCCGATCCGCATCCTGGACGATTTTAGCTTCCGTTGTTAAGGGGGCGATTTGCGCGCTGAAACTGTGAGCGGCAATGGCATGACAAACGGCCTCGATTTTCTCCGCCGGAAATTGCTCGAACTCTTCACGGAGCAGGCGACGCGTCTCTTCTGCCGCCAGGATTGAAGAACGCTGCCTTTGCGGATGATTTTTCGCCAGGCTCACAATATCGTGAAAATAACAGGCGGTTAAAATCACCAGCATATCGACATCGTCATCTGCCGCCAGCTTCTGTGCCGTAGCCCAGACGCGGCGAAAATGACACACGTCATGGGCCGCGTCCTGGTGCTGATGATGGTTTTTCAACCAGTTTTCGAACTGTGCCTGCCAGTGTTGTAAGTCCATACGCGCTCCGTTGCCAAAGAGTCGCCACCTTAGCAGTTTTTATTCATAGCGTCTGCTACGTGCGGGACGAGGTCGGGTGTACCAGGCAATGCTGCCTAACAATGCCCCGACCAGAGCCATAAATAAAAATCCGACCAGTGCCCCTAACCACTTTCCCGCGGTAGAGCCTAAATCGCTTTCAAATCCCGACACGGGGGCATCGGGGATCCGGCTCATCACCCAGATGTAACGCGCCATTGCCCAGACGAAATAGCCACACCATGTATAGAAAGCCCACAAAGCCGGTTTGCCGCCAGGGCTGCGAGAGAGTCTCTCTTCCATCTTTGTCGAACCGTATTCCATTTTGAGATAACCCGGAAAATTCAGACTTAGTACTATTATGTGATAAAAGTCACATTTTTCCACATTGGATGAGCCAGTCAAGACTCAATCATTTTTTGAACAAATAGATAAATTTTGCGCAACGGCAGTGAATACAGGAAAAATCGTTTTGAGCGATTTTATTTATCTTTGATACCGGCTTTATTAATTCATTTAATCAGGTGATGCTGCCAACTTACTGATTTAGTGTATGATGGTGTTTTTGAGGTGCTCCAGTGGCTTCTGTTTCTATCAGCTGTCCCTCCTGTTCAGCTACTGACGGGGTGGTGCGTAACGGC
>NZ_JAENDM010000083.1:0-9885 GCF_019375075.1 Escherichia sp. XD33 | reverse complement strand
CGTACGGCCCACAGAATGATGTCACGCTGAAAATGCCGGCCTTTGAATGGGTTCATGTGCAGCTCCATCAGCAAAAGGGGATGATAAGTTTATCACCACCGACTATTTGCAACAGTGCCCGTAGGTTTAGATTTTGCCACTGGAATGAAGTCTAGTGTTGGCTTAATTGCTTTGGTAGTGGCGCTGTACTTTGCTATCAAATGGGATATACCTAAAGCTATGCTTTACCCTACGGTAGCTGTTTTATTGGTTGTCTGCTTATTCCCTGCATTAAATTATTATGCGCTTGAAGCTTCAGAAAAATCATTTAATCAAACAACTAATTTTCTTGGTCAGCCAGTACAAGAATTTTCAGCGACCACAATTACCGTTATGTGGGGCATGTGGTATATGAAAGCGGTTTACATGCTTGTAGCGGGCTTAATTGGAGTTGTTCTACAAAGAATTAGGTATCCTGAAGAAAATTATTTTTAAGCGTACTAAGCAAAAAAAGCCAGTTCTATACTGGCTTTTTTATTTTTCTAAAAGGTTGTTTTTAGTCTAAGTTTCTTTTAATGATGATTTTGTATTTATTATGGTCACGCTTTCCACGTTGCCCTGAAAAATATATTCCTGAAGTAGATACATTGTCTGAATTAATCAAAACAAATGGTAAATTTTGTTTCGCTAGAGTGATATAAGCTTCAACACAATCTTTTAACTCATTGTTTTTTTGATCTTTTGGCAAGTCAGCTACGATAAAGCCAACATTAAGTTGATGCTTTTCAAATGTTTCAATAGCTTCACGTTGATCTGCGTCATAGTGAATTTTATTAATTAGTCTAGATATACAAATTGAAATAATTTCATAAACAAGAATTGCGAGTGCTAAAAACATCCCCGCAAAAACTGTAATTTCTTTGCTAAAAATTACACCTAAGTATTCACTTATAATGAATTTAATAAAAATAACTAAAGCTACAACGAAAATCAAAATTTTCAGTATGTTTAGAAGAGATGGATCCGTAAATTTGAACAACTCCTATAAGTGATATTCTGCTCCTCAAATGATGTTATAAACATCAATATATGGAGTATTTTATGGCACGTAGACCAAGAAGAAATCATTCAAATGATTTTAAAGCTAAGGTAGCACTTGCTGCGATTAAAGCAGAAAAAACACTTGCTGAATTGAGTGCTGAGTTTGATGTTCATCAAAACCAAATTATTGACTGGAAAAATCAATTGATCTCAGCTTCCTCGCAAGCTTTCGATCAATCAAAAGCTCCAACAGAACCACCCATCGATCTAAAAAAACTACATGCAAAAATCGGTGAGCAGGCATTAGAAATTGATTTTTTAGAAGGTGTGTTGAAGAAACTGGGCCGCTTCAACCACAAAAGTTAATCGACGACTCACTTCAGATTTCAGTATCTAAGCAAGCTAAGCTGCTGAAAGTCTCCCGTGGTTGTTATTACTATCGCCCAAAACCTGTGAGTGCATCAGATCTGAAGCTGATGCGATGTATTGATGAATTACATATGCAATATCCTTTTGCAGGCAGTCGTATGATGCGTGATTTGTTGAATCGTCAAGGACATCATATAGGACGACGTCATACACGTACTTTAATGAAGAAAATGGGTATTCAGGCGTTATATTGCAAACCAAATTTAAGCCAGGCTAATCAAGCTCACCGTAAATATCCATATCTGCTCAAAGGATTGGCTATTCAGCGCAGTAATCAAGTGTGGTCTACGGATATAACGTATATCCCTATGGCAAAAGGCTTTGTTTATTTATGTGCTGTGATTGATTGGCATAGCCGCAAGGTACTTGCGCATAGAGTATCGATTAGTATGGAGGTGGATTTTTGTATTTCGGCTTTAAATGAAGCGATTGAAAAATATGGTCGACCTGAAATATTTAATACAGACCAAGGCAGCCAGTTTACCAGTGATGCATTTATTGATGTATTGAAATCAAATGGCATTCAAATCAGTATGGATGGTAAAGGTCGATGGGTAGATAATGTGATGGTTGAACGATTATGGCGGAGCGTTAAATATGAAGAGGTGTATCTCAAAGCTTATAGCAGTGTCACAGATGCGAAAAAGCAATTAAGTGCATATTTTGAGTTTTATAATTTGAAACGACCTCATTCGAGTCTAGACAAAATGACACCAAATGAGTTTTACTATGATCAGCTACCCCAACAAAACAAGGTGGCTTAACTAGAGCGGAATATCACTTATAAATACGCTTTTAGTTGTTCAAACAAGTGGGACCACCTCTCTCGCATTTGCGGGGTTTTTAATGCTGAATAAAAGGAAAACTTGATGGAATTGCCCAATATTATTCAACAATTTATTGGAAACAGCGTTTTAGAGCCAAATAAAATTGGTCAGTCGCCATCGGATGTTTATTCTTTTAATCGAAATAATGAAACTTTTTTTCTTAAGCGATCTAGCACTTTATATACAGAGACCACATACAGTGTCTCTCGCGAAGCGAAAATGTTGAGTTGGCTCTCTGAGAAATTAAAGGTGCCTGAACTCATCATGACTTTTCAGGATGAGCAGTTTGAATTAATGATCACTAAAGCGATCAATGCAAAACCAATTTCAGCGCTTTTTTTAACAGACCAAGAATTGCTTGCTATCTATAAGGAGGCACTCAATCTGTTAAATTCAGTTGCTATTATTGATTGTCCATTTATTTCAAACATTGATCATCGGTTAAAAGAGTCAAAATTTTTTATTGATAACCAACTCCTTGACGATATAGATCAAGATGATTTTGACGCTGAATTATGGGGAGACCATAGAACTTACCTAAGTCTATGGAATGAGTTAACTGAGACTCGTGTTGAAGAAAGATTGGTTTTTTCTCATGGCGATATCACGGATAGTAATATTTTTATAGATAAATTCAATGAAATTTACTTTTTAGATCTTGGCCGTGCTGGGTTAGCTGATGAATTTGTAGATATATCCTTTGTTGAACGTTGCCTAAGAGAGGATGCCTCGGAGGAAACTGCTAAAATATTTTTAAAGCATTTAAAAAATGATAGACCTGACAAAAGGAATTATTTTTTAAAACTTGATGAATTGAATTGATTCTAAGCATTATCTAAAAATACTTAATTGTCTTTTAACGTCGCTAAATTTTAAATAAATAAGTGAAGAGTGTTAGTGGAGCCACTGATTTAAAGTTGGCAGAGTAAAACTTGAAGTGCGACATAAACCACCTAATTAATTTAAAGGGTTTATGGAGTATATAAAATTGTCATACCATCATCTTAACTTTGAAGATCGTACTGCATTAATGCTTGAGTCAAGAAAAGAAGGCTTTTCAGCCAGAAAATTTGCTGAACTCATTAAAAGACATCCTAGTACGATCTATCGTGAGCTTAAAAGAAATAGCATCAATGACGTTTATCAAGCTCGATATGCTTCTGATAACACCTTCGCTAGACGTAGACGTGGTCACAGAAAACTCAAAATCGATTCAATCCTCTGGAAATTTATTGTTGAAGCGATCCGTTGTTTATGGTCTCCTCAGCAAATAGCAAAGCGTTTAAAGACATTTCCTGATTTGGATCAAACAATGAATGTAAGCCATACAACGATTTATTCAACGATACGAGCATTACCAAAGGGTGAGTTGAAAAAAGACTTATTATCCTGTCTACGTCATGAAAATAAAAAGCGAAAAGCTAACGGTGAACCTAAAAAAGATTCTATATTACAGGATATTAAAACTATTCATGAGCGCCCAGCCGAAGTTCAAGAAAGAAAAATACCGGGTCATTGGGAAGCTGATTTAATTAAAGGTAAAGACAATAAAAGTTCGATAGCAACACTTATTGAACGAAATACACGGCTCTGTATCTTGGCAACATTACCTGATGCAAAGGCAGAATCAGTGCGCAAGGCTTTAACTGAAGCTCTGAAATATTTACCTGCAGAACTGCGTAAAACGTTGACCTATGACCGTGGACGTGAGATGTCAGAACATAAAATACTCGAAGAAGATTTAGGCATAGATGTATATTTCTGTGACCCACATTCACCCTGGCAAAAAGGCACATGCGAAAATATGAATGGTTTAATTAGGCAATATTTACCTAAAGGGATTGATTTAAATCAGGCAGATCAGCATTATTTAAATCAAGTTGCCATGTCACTGAATACTCGTCCTAGAAAGGCGTTAGATTGGCTTACACCATTAGAGAAATTTGCTCAGCTTGTTGATTATCATATGGCTTTTGAAACTGTCGCACCTCATGTTTGAATTCGCCCCATATTTTTGCTACAGTGAACCAAATTAAGATCATCTATTTACTAGGCCTCGCATTTGCGGGGTTTTTAATGCTGAATAAAAGGAAAACTTGATGGAATTGCCCAATATTATGCACCCGGTCGCGAAGCTGAGCACCGCATTAGCCGCTGCATTGATGCTGAGCGGGTGCATGCCCGGTGAAATCCGCCCGACGATTGGCCAGCAAATGGAAACTGGCGACCAACGGTTTGGCGATCTGGTTTTCCGCCAGCTCGCACCGAATGTCTGGCAGCACACTTCCTATCTCGACATGCCGGGTTTCGGGGCAGTCGCTTCCAACGGTTTGATCGTCAGGGATGGCGGCCGCGTGCTGGTGGTCGATACCGCCTGGACCGATGACCAGACCGCCCAGATCCTCAACTGGATCAAGCAGGAGATCAACCTGCCGGTCGCGCTGGCGGTGGTGACTCACGCGCATCAGGACAAGATGGGCGGTATGGACGCGCTGCATGCGGCGGGGATTGCGACTTATGCCAATGCGTTGTCGAACCAGCTTGCCCCGCAAGAGGGGATGGTTGCGGCGCAACACAGCCTGACTTTCGCCGCCAATGGCTGGGTCGAACCAGCAACCGCGCCCAACTTTGGCCCGCTCAAGGTATTTTACCCCGGCCCCGGCCACACCAGTGACAATATCACCGTTGGGATCGACGGCACCGACATCGCTTTTGGTGGCTGCCTGATCAAGGACAGCAAGGCCAAGTCGCTCGGCAATCTCGGTGATGCCGACACTGAGCACTACGCCGCGTCAGCGCGCGCGTTTGGTGCGGCGTTCCCCAAGGCCAGCATGATCGTGATGAGCCATTCCGCCCCCGATAGCCGCGCCGCAATCACTCATACGGCCCGCATGGCCGACAAGCTGCGCTGAGCCATGGCTGACCACGTCACCCCCAATCTGCCATCGCGCGATTTCGATGTGACAGAGGCGTTTTATGCGAAGCTGGGCTTTGCGACGAGTTGGAAGGATCGCGGCTGGATGATCCTGCAGCGCGGCGGTTTGCAGCTCGAATTCTTCCCCTATCCTGACCTCGACCCAGCTACGAGCTCGTTCGGCTGTTGCCTGCGGTTGGATGATCTCGATGCCATGGTGGCATTGGTGAACGCGGCGGGAGCCGAGGAAAAAAGCACCGGCTGGCCGCGCTTCAAAGCTCCGCAACTGGAGGCGAGCGGCCTGAGGATCGGCTACCTGATCGATCCCGACTGCACGCTGGTGCGGCTGATCCAGAACCCCGACTGACCGCATGCCCGCGAAAATCAAGATTTGCGGGATCAGCACACCCGAGGCGCTCGATGCGACCATCGCGGCGCGGGCGGACTATGCCGGGTTGGTGTTCTATCCAGCGTCGCCCCGTGCGGTTACGTCGAATGTCGCGGGCGCTTTGACATCGCGCGCAGCTGGCCAGATCGCCATGGTCGGTTTGTTCGTCGATGCGGATGATGCTGTCATCGCCGACGCACTGGTGGCAGCCAAGCTGAACGCGCTGCAGCTGCACGGTTCGGAATCGCCCGAACGCGTGGCCCAGTTGCGCGCGCGGTTTGGCAAGCCGGTGTGGAAGGCGCTGCCCGTCGCCAGCGCCAGCGATGTCGCACGCGCCGCAGCCTATGCCGGGGCGGCGGACTTGATCTTGTTCGACGCCAAGACCCCCAAAGGCGCGCTGCCCGGCGGCATGGGGTTGGCGTTCGACTGGTCGCTGCTGGCCGGATATCGCGGTGCCTTGCCGTGGGGGCTGGCAGGCGGGCTAAATCCGACGAATGTTGCCGAGGCGATTGCGCGCACCGGAGCGCCGCTGGTCGATACCTCCAGCGGCGTCGAAAGCGCGCCGGGCGTCAAGGATACCGACAAGATTACCAATTTCGCCTTTGCGGTGCGCTTGGCCTAAATCGCGTCGATCAATAGGCGTCGTTCAGCGCAAAGATCGGCTTGCGGGTGCGCCACTGCCCTCGGGTGAAGTCGGGAAAATCTAACGTGCGATTGCCCTCAGCAATCGATTGTTCCGACAGAGGCGTGATCGCGCTCCAGGCCAGCGCGTCGTAAATGTCGATTGGCATCGGGGCCTTGGCCTTCAGCGCCTCGACAAAAGCGTGGATCACGAACCAGTCCATCCCGCCATGCCCGGCCCCTGCCGCCAGATCGGCGTAGCGTTTCCATAGCGGGTGATCGTATTTCGCAAACCAGCCCTCGGCAGGCTCCCAGCGGTGCGGCTGTGGGCTCTTGCCCTCCAGATAGATCGACTTGTTGACGTCCATCCACAGCCCCTCGGTGCCTTGCACCCGAAAGCCGAGAGAATAGGGGCGCGGCAGCGAGGTGTCGTGGCACAGCATGATCGTTTCACCATTAGTGCAGCCGATCATGGTGTTGACCACATCACCCAGTGCGAATTTCACCTCGGCGTTGGGATGATCGGCAGAGCCGTTCTTGACGACATAATCATGCAGCCCGCGCGCCTTACAGCCGAAGCCGCCAGCGCCCGCTTCGCCCGGCAACGCGACCTTCAGGGTGCGGGTCTGCGGCGGGTAGCACACGCCGGCATCGGCGCAGCCCTGGTACTTCACGGTCAGGGTGGTCGCGCTCGCGCCGGCCGCGGGCGTGCCGGTGAGGGTGCCGAGCAATTCCTTGCGGTAGGTTTCGACGTCGCCGAAGAATTCGTCGCGGTAGGCCTTGCCCTTCGGCAGCGCCATGGTCGCGCCGGTGAAGGCGGCATCGGCCTTGACCGAGGTGCGGTGCCGGTACAGGTAATAGCCGTCGGCGATCCGCCAGCGCACCTCGATGCGGTCCGGCGCGGTGGCCTGCGCGGACAGGACGAAGACCTCGTCGACCGGCGGCAGTTCGAAGTCCTGGGCGACGGCCGAGGTCGCGGGCAGCGCAAGCAGCAGGGCGAGCCCGGCCAGCCAGCGGCGCAGGCGGATCGTGGATGCGGTCATGGGGTCTGAGGGCCAATGGAACGAAAACGTACGCTAAGAACGTAACTTATTGTTATAAAATAAAATTATTTATGATGTGCAGTAAAACGAAAACCTCCATTAAAAGACTTTAGCAAGAAACTTGCTATTCTCATTCCAAAGCACGACAGCCTTGCATACATAGTGGAGAAGGATCTGACGACGATAACCCATTTATCCAGGCGACCGTCGGCCAGCTTCCTTATTGCTAAATGATTTTATATGTGAGCAAACATAGATCCTGACTGAACGACTCTAACCTTTGAATCCAATAAAGCCTCAAGAAATTTTTCCGGTGCTAATCTTTCAAATACAGATAAAAATTCATCTGTGAGAGCCAGATAATCTTCATATTTTCCAGATGCAACTTCCCGCCATATACTCGGACGATATCGAACTAATATTGACAATGCATATAAAATAACGGTTGTAATGCATCTATACTCAGAAACTCCACCGAATATTGGTATGATATAGCTAGACTCAGTGAATGGGCTATGATGTTGTTTTATAACTCCGTGCCAGAACTCATCATTTGGATGCTTAACTAAAGCTTTAAAATGTAACCCAGGATGTTCTGATTGTATATATTCTATTTGTTCAATAGGGAGGTCTAATTTTGCAATATCATCAATGGTTTTCGAGCAGGATATATCATTAATTGAAACGTAAGAATCTCGCTTCCTTTCAGTGTTAAAACGAAACGAACCATTTGCATCAGAATCATAACGAAAAGTAAGCCAATTAATAGATGAGTCTGATACCATTCTAAAAAGCTCTTCGAGCTCAGGTATGTGCGAAAATAATTCAATTAACGTTATTACATACTCATTTGATAAATCTATATCTGTTTCTTTACGCGGTTTTTTACTAGGATATAAGGCAACATCGCAACCAAGAAAATCCATCCATTTACAAAAAAAACCGTTTGATAGGACACCAACGACAAACCCTTCAAAAGGATTGTCACTAACTGAATCAAATGTGAACAAACCATGCCCAAATTTTGTCATATCTTCAACTTCTTGCAAAGACGCAGGCCCCTTAGGAGACGCTAACATTTCCGCAGATGCTAACGCTATCGCACCGTAGTAAAGACTTACAACTCTCTGATTTAATTTTTGTTTGCTGGCTGCCTCAAAGTAGTCACAAGCATTTTGTATGCAAAATGCCAGACCTAATGCTTTGGCTTTGATAACATCATATTCAAGTTGAGTCCCAAAATGATTACAACGCTGTTGTATTAATTTTTCGGCTAACCCCATAGTTCTGAATTGCCTAATTCGGCTCCAGATTTGATTTATCGGTTGCTCAGATTGGATATGATTTGTAAATTCTTTAGGTTTAAACGAAGGAATATCTTGACCGCCAAGTGATAACTTACCATCAGAGGCTGACGTATTCCATTTGATAATATAATTTTGTAGTGATTTTAGTTCAATAACATCTGTTGATATCCCATATGCATAAGACTCAAGATGGTAAAAATCTCCATTTAAAACGATTAAGTCAACTAGCTTATCCAAGTCTTTATAAACGGAATTGTCAGTTGCGCATGAGTAAAGCAGGGCCAAACTGTAATTAACACTTCCTTTACTCACTTTAATAATTACATATTCTCCATGTGGGTAAGATCCAGTAACTTCACATTCCCAATGGTGTTTATTAAAGTAATTAATAATATTATCTTCGGCACTTTTAACTAAAATATTCAGTCTCAGTTGTTTACCTGTATCCATGATGTATCCTTTCAATAATTTTATAGATTAGAGAATGCTATTCAACCTTCTCATCTTCCAGTATTTTATATACCGTGGAGCGAGCTATATTGAGCTGACGAGCTATTTCCGTTGCACCAGTGCCTTGTAGATGAAGCACCAGTACATTATTTCTGTCGATACTTCGTTTACGGCCAAACCGGATGCCTTTCAACTTCGCTTCCTGTCGGCCTTCATTAGTACGCTCCAGTATTCTTTGACGTTCAGCTTGTGCAACGGCAGACAGGATAGTCACCACCATTTTACCCATTTCTCCGTCGGTGCTGATCCCGTCATCAATGAAACGAATAGCAACCCCCTGAGCATCGAACTCTTTTATCAGCTGGATCATATCAACGGTGTCACGCCCAAGCCGGTCAAGTTTCTTCACCAGAATGACGTCGCCTTCCTCCACTTTCATGCGCAGCAGATCCAGTCCTTCCCGATTGGTTGAACTACCTGATGCCTTGTCTGTAAAGATGCGGTTAGCTTTTATCCCTGCATCTTTGAGTGCTCTGATCTGGATATCGAGAGACTGCTGACTGGTTGATACCCGCGCATAACCAAAAAGTCTCATAAAAATGTACCTTAAATCGAATATCGGACACCATGTGTCCATTATGCCAAAATAACGAATTAATAGACACTCAAACGTAACCGTTTTACGATGTCTGATAATTTATAACATTTCGTACGGTTGGAAAAATGTTACTAAATGCCCGTCAGGCAGGGAGGCCGATATGCCCGTTGGCACTGTTGCAAATAGTCGGTGGTGATAAACTTATCATCCCCTTTTGCTGATGGAGCTGCACATGAACCCATTCAAAGGCCGGCATTTTCAGCGTGACATCATTCTGTGGGCCGTACG
>NZ_JAENDM010000082.1:0-9971 GCF_019375075.1 Escherichia sp. XD33 | reverse complement strand
CACACCGGAAGCGACTTCACTGAGAACTGCGCCGATTTTGGTTTCAAATACGCCGCCGTCCAGCTCCCCGATAAATGCCTGCACATCAGTACTGCGTTCGCTAGCCATTTTGCTGCTCCCCATCATATCGACCCTGCAGGGTCGGTTGGTTTCTCCACAAAACAGAGAAGAACACCTGCGGTGGCAGCCGCCCGGATGGATTGGGTTATGAGCCCGTCGTCCGGTGATGCTCTTCTCTGTTTTGTAAAAAGGACGGTACCAGCCGGAAGCAAGGGTACAAGCTGATACCGCCAGGACTACACACAGCATAAAGTTGTGGTGCCGGGTGCCTCCCGGTGCCTGGCGAAGGTTGCACACCAGGCGGGTGGGTATCCACAGAAGGTCGACTGTCAGCCTCAACCTTAACCCGCGTGCGCTGAGCCGCATTCACCACAACGCTAAGGATTCTCTCTGGTTGAAAATACTTAGCTGTTATGTGCCTGCTTTTAGCCACATCAGGCGAGGTGGACCTAGTTATTCCCCAACAACAAGGATTTGGTTAATCTGGATATCCCCAACAACTAGCTGAGTATTCAACGTGATAGCTGAACTGTCTGCGGCTATGGCCGCTATAAAGGAGACTGCCGGTCTTGCTAAGGTTATTAATGACGCGAAAACGGATGCAGAAGTTAAAGCTGCAACCATTGAACTCCAGAACAAACTAATCACGCTTCAGGCAGAATGCTTCTCTCTTGGCGATGCGATCCGCCTTCGTGATGAAGAGGTGATGCATCTCAAAGCAAAAATTGCAGAGTTTGAAGATTTTTGTGCCAAGGTAGAAGGATATGTCCTTGATCAGCTTGACTCTGGTGCTTTTGTTTACTCTAAAAATGAAATTGTGAGTGGAAAAGAAATAACTGTGCATCTGTGCCCACTTTGTTATTCCAAAAATATAAAATCGATACTTCATCCGCTTCCAGTAGGTAAAACTTCTCATTTTCTTACAAGCCGTTGCCTTCACTGTGAAAATAAATTTCTTATGGAAAAAAATCCGATGTACGAACGACCAAGATCATTACGTGAGTTGGGGCGAGATCTGAATTCGCCTTGGATTCCTTAAATCTTGCATTGGTTGGATGATACCCAGATTGTTAAAGAGCTAAGCGTCCTGTAGGGCGCTTTTTTGTTGCTAACGAATCATCCTGGACTTCATATGCCCCAGGCGGCTACTTCGTGGGCGTCCTGCCTGTTCGTTATCTTTGATATAAAATCTAACTTAACTTAGTTATTATGGCAAGAGAAAACACCAAACTTTTCTTAGTTCGGTGCCTTAGTTAGAGAAGAGAGGTCTTAGAGTTCGTATTGAACTCCTTTGACTACACCAATGATAAGGCAATTACCATTGATAGGGATGTTGGGATACCGAGGATTTAATGGCACTAAAAACTTTTGAGGGCCATCGATGACTAATTTTTTTACTGTAGCTTCGTTTGTTCCATCAAGTCGAGCGATGACTATTTTTCCATGACGAGGTTCTGCATCTGGATCTACAATCACTGTTGCGCCTTCTGGTATTGTTGGGAGGCCATTAGGGTTAGTCATGGAGTCACCTTTAACCTCTAATGCAAATGAGTTATCACCAATCTTTAATGATGTATCTACCCACTTGTCCACTTCACTAAACACTTCTGCTGCCCTGCACTCAGTAAACTGCCCAGCCTGAACCCACGATATTACAGGAACTCTGCGCATGTTTGTGACGAGTTTGCCTTCAAACTCAGCACCATAAAGAATGTAATCTATTGACGTATTGAAGAACTTCGCTAATTTCGAAAGTGCCTCCCCACCAGGGGTATTGATGTCTTTCTCCCAGTACCCCACAGCAACGTCGCTTACTCCACAAAATTTACCCAATTCTTTCTGGGACGTTCCGGTAACTCTTCTCAGAGCTTTTATACGCTGACCAACCGTTTCCATAGGAGCACCATTTCTTGAATTGCTAAGTAATCTTAGTTTTTATTGACCAAAGATAGATTTGTAATTAGCATCTAATAAAACTTAGTTTGGAGGGCGTATGACAACTGACGATATCGAAAGCTACTTCGGCAGTATTGAGAAAGTTGCTGCTTTTTTCGGCATAACAACTGAAGCCGTTTATCAGTGGCGAAACCGTCCGGGCCAGTTAATTCCAAAAGGACGTGCAGCAGAAGCTGCATATAGAACTTGCGGACGGTTGCCATTTAAACCTGAGCTTTATGAAAAATCTAATGGATAAATCGATTAACAGAAACCACAGAACGATGAGGCTAACCGTGGGTAAGCATCACTGGAAAGTAGAAAAACAGCCTGAGTGGTACGTGAAAGCTGTCAGAAAAACTATCGCAGCGTTGCCGGGTGGTTACGCTGAAGCAGCTGACTGGCTGGATGTAACAGAAAACGCATTATTTAACCGCCTTCGTGCCGATGGCGATCAGATTTTCCCGCTGGGATGGGCAATGATTTTGCAACGTGCTGGTGGAACTCACTTCATTGCTGACGCTGTGGCGCAGTCTGCAAATGGCGTCTTTGTGTCTCTTCCTGACGTCGAGGATGTGGACAACGCCGATATTAACCAGCGCCTGCTGGAAGTCATTGAACAGATTGGCAGTTATTCCAGACAGATTCGTTCGGCAATCGAAGACGGTGTGGTGGAACCGCATGAGAAGACAGCAATTAACGACGAGCTGTATCTCTCAATTTCGAAGCTGCAGGAGCATGCAGCACTGGTCTACAAAATCTTTTGCATTTCAGAAAGTAATGACGCCCGCGAGTGTGCAGCTCCGGGCGCCGTGGCGTGTCGTGACTGTGGAGAAACTAACGCATGAACAGTTTAACAACACACTACCGTCGCTCGCAACTGATTGCGCTTCCTGTACCGGGTGGAAAAGCGAAGGTGGAGTATTGCTATGCAGTTAATGTACCAGGTGACAGGGAAATTGTAACCCACAGCTTTGCTGAGTGGGCTGTGGGTGATTTCAACCGGCAGAAGGAGACAGTCCTTTGCGACAAGTTAACCGCTGGTTCAAAGATCACTACGGAGTGCCCGTCAGAGTCATTCGTTGGGAGCCGGAAACACAACGAGTTATCTACCTCCGCGAAGGCTATGAGCATGAGTGCTTCAGCCCGCTCGAACAGTTTCGTCGTAAATTCAGGGAAATAGAGGTCGGTCATGAGCACTAAATTAACCGGCTATGTATGGGATGGTTGCGCTGCATCAGGCATGAAATTATCCAGCGTGGCAATTATGGCCCGCCTGGCTGATTTCAGTAATGACGAAGGTGTGTGCTGGCCATCAATTGAAACTATTGCCCGTCAGATTGGCGCGGGGATGAGTACCGTCAGGACGGCTATCGCACGGCTGGAAGCAGAAGGCTGGTTAACGCGTAAGGCGCGTCGCCAGGGTAACCGCAATGCGTCGAATGTTTATCAGCTTAACGTTGCGAAGCTTCAGGCAGCGGCATTTTCTCAACTGTCAGATTCTGACCCGTCAAAATCTGACGCATCAAAATCTGACCCGTCAAAATTTGATGCGTCGAAATCTGGCAAAAAAGCGGGTTTTCACCCGTCAGAATCTGGCGGGGATCCGTCAGTAAAATCAAAACATGATCCGTCAGATAAAAAACCTTCTCGTCCGGACGCTTCGCAACCGGACACGCAGACGGATGAACAGGATTTTTTAACTCGCCATCCTGATGCGGTTGTATTCAGCCCTAAAAGGCGCCAGTGGGGAACGCAGGATGATTTGACCTGCGCACAGTGGCTCTGGAAAAAAATCATCGCCCTGTACGAGCAAGCCGCCGAATGTGACGGCGAGGTGGTTCGTCCCAAAGAACCGAACTGGACAGCCTGGGCAAACGAAATTCGCCTGATGTGTGTACAGGATGGTCGTACTCACAAACAAATCTGCGAGATGTACAGCCGCGTCAGCCGCGATCCGTTCTGGTGCCGTAACGTGCTCAGCCCGTCGAAGTTGCGGGAAAAATGGGATGAGCTTTCCCTGCGCTTATCACCGTCCGTCAGCACGTACACCGAAAAACGCGAAGACCCGTACTTCAAATCCAGTTACGACAACGTGGACTACAGCCAGATCCCGGCAGGATTCAGGGGGTGATCATGAGTCTGTTAAATGACGTTCAGAAATTCATTGAAGCCCATCCGGGGTGTACTTCCGGAGACATTGCGGATGCTTTTGCAGGTTACTCACGGCAGCGCGTTCTGCAGTCAGCAAGCAAGTTACGTCAGAGTGGGCGTGTGGCTCACCGTTGTGAAGGAGATACACGCAGACATTTCCCGCGCCTGACTGAGAGAGCGCAGGAGCCGGAACCACAACCAGTTCGTGAAACCAGACCTGTGCGCAATTTCTATGTCGGCACTAACGATCCCCGGGTGATTTTGTGCCTGACCCGCCAGGCGGAAGAACTGGAGTCCAGGGGCTTATACCGTCGTGCTGCAACGGTGTGGATGGCGGCATTCCGTGAAAGCCACTCCCAGCCAGAACGAAACAATTTTCTGGCGCATCGTGAGCGGTGCTTACGGAAAAGCAGCAAGCGCGCTGCATCGGGTGAAGAGTGGTATCTGTCAGGGAATTACGTGGGGGCTTAATGAGTAATAAATATTGCCAGGCGCTGGTGGAGCTGCGGAACAAACCAGCCCATGAACTGAAGGAAGTGGGCGATCAGTGGCGCACGCCGGACAACATTTTCTGGGGAATTAACACCCTGTTTGGCCCGTTTGTTCTGGATCTGTTTACTGATGGTGATAACGCCAAATGTGCCGCTTATTACACTGCGGAAGACAACGCGCTGGCGCATGACTGGTCAGAACGTCTTGCGGAGCTTAAAGGTGCTGCCTTTGGTAATCCCCCGTACAGCCGCGCCAGTCAGCATGAGGGGCAATACATCACCGGCATGCGTTACATCATGAAACATGCCAGTGCTATGCGTGATAAAGGCGGGCGCTATGTTTTCCTGATCAAAGCTGCCACCAGCGAAGTTTGGTGGCCGGAAGATGCAGACCATATTGCTTTTATTCGCGGGCGTATTGGTTTTGAACTGCCAGCCTGGTTTATCCCGAAGGACGAGAAGCAGGTGCCGACAGGCGCTTTCTTCGCTGGTGCTATTGCTGTTTTCGACAAGACCTGGAAGGGACCGGCAATCAGCTACATCGGGCGCGATGAACTTGAGGCATGTGGTGAGGCCTTTCTGGCGCAGGTTCGCCAGCAGGCGGAAAAACTGGTCAGGGAGATGGCGGCATGACGACATTAACTCAATGCCAGCAGCAGGTGCTGGATATGCTGATTTCTTACCAGAAAGAACGTGGCTTCCCGCCAACCAATCAGGAGGTGGCAACCATGCTGGGATACCGTTCAGTGAATGCAGCGGTGGAGCATCTTCGCGCACTGGAGAAAAAAGGTGTCATCACGATAAAGCGTGGCGTGGCCCGGGGGATAACGCTTCATACCGCGGTGAAGGACGACGACAGCGAGGCGGTCGGGATTATCCGCTCACTGCTTGCCGGTGAGGAAAACGCAAGGCTGCGTGCAACCCACTGGTTACATGAGAGAGGCCTGAAAGCATGAAGCTGATCCTGCCTTTTCCGCCCAGCGTGAACACGTACTGGCGACACCCCAACAAAGGGGCATTTGCTGGTAAGAGCCTGATAAGCGCGGCGGGGCGAAAATTTCAGAGCGCGGCGTGCGCAGCAATAGTTGAGCAGTTACGTCGTCTGCCAAAACCAACGTCGGCACCTGCTTCAGTGGAGATCGTGTTGTTTCCTCCGGATAACCGGATCCGCGATCTGGACAACTATAACAAGGCGCTGTTTGACGCGTTGACCCACGCGGGTGTGTGGGAAGACGACAGACAGGTGAAAAGAATGCTGGTGGAGTGGGGACCGGTTATCCCGAAAGGGAAGGTCGAGATCACTATCAGTAAGTATGAGAAACCGGCGGGTGCAGCCGCCTGATTAAGAGGAGAAACGAAGTATGAATAATCTGATGGTTATTGATGGTATTGAAGTTCGTCGTGATGTTTATGGGCGTTACAGCCTGAACGATCTGCATCGCGCAGCAGTAGCATCTGGTGCAAATGCCAGAACCAAGGAGCCAGGAAAGTTTCTTTCCAGCCAACAAACTGTTGAACTTGTTCATGAATTGACCAACACCCAGAATTTGGGTGTTGACCCGGTGAGTGTGATTCATGGGGGAAATGAACGGGGAACGTATGTCTGCAAGGAACTGGTGTATGCCTATGCAATGTGGATCAGCCCGTCATTCCATCTGAAGGTGATCCGTACTTTCGATATGGTAACCAGCGCACCGGAAAAATTATCCGGACAGGCTGCTGACAAGATGCAGGCTGGCGTGATCCTGCTGGACTTTATGCGCCGGGAGTTAAACCTGTCTAACTCTTCAGTGCTTGGTGCCTGTCAGAAACTCCAGGAGGCTGTTGGCTTACCGAATCTGGCACCGCGCTATGCCATTGATGCTCCTGCTGATGCACACGATGGCTCAAGTCGCCCGACACTGTCACTGAGTGCACTGCTGAAACAGTATGGTATACGCCTGACGGCTAATCAGGCATATCACCAGATGGTGAAACTGGGGATCGTCGAGCAGCGCGAACGATACAGCCGTACCGCGATTAACAACATCAAAAAATTCTGGTCGCTGACAGCGAAAGGTTGCATGTTCGGCAAGAACATCACCAGTCCCGCAAATCCGCGCGAGACGCAGCCGCATTTCTTCGAATCCCGATTCCCTGAGCTGTTAAAGCTGCTCGATACCGTTCATTGAGGTGACCGTGAGAGCACTACTGACCCCTGAAATTGCCCCGCGTATGGGGATCGTATTGTTCAGGCCAGGTTCAGAGCTGATGCCCCTGTTTATGCAGGGGCGTGTCCTGCTGGAGCCTGAGCCGGAGCGTTATTCATCTTTCGCCAGTGGTGCCGTTCCGGCGGCATCACAACCGCTGGCGGATGATCCTGCCGTTCGGGCCGTGTTCCGCAATGAGGCAGTGATCCGTCGTGCTGGTGGCGTGGAATGTCTTGAAAGCTGGTTACTTCGTGAAAAAGGCTGCCAGTGGCCTCATTCCGACTGGCACAGCGAGAACATGACCACAATGCGACACGCTCCGGGTGCAATCCGTCTGTGCTGGCACTGCGATAACCAGCTGCGCGATCAGTTCACGGAACGGCTGGAATCAATGGCAACGGATAACTGTGCCCGCTGGGTGTTGTCTGTTGTGCGTCGGGATCTCGGTTTTGATGACAGTCACGTTGTGACAATGCCGGAACTGTGCTGGTGGCTGATTCGTAATGATCTGGCGGATGCCTTACCGGAAAGTGCAGCCCGTAAGGCACTGAGATTACCGAGGCCTGTTGTGCCGTCTGTTACCCGGGAAAGTGACCTTGTGCCTTCGGTTCCTGCCACCAGCATCATCCAGGATAAGGCGAAAAAGGTGCTGGCGCTGAAAGTGGATCCGGAGTCGCCGGAGTCTTTTATGTTACGCCCAAAACGTCGCCGCTGGGTTAATGAAAAGTACACGCGCTGGGTTAAGACACAGCCGTGTGCATGTTGTGGAAAGCCCGCTGATGATCCCCACCACCTGATAGGTCACGGTCAGGGTGGAATGGGAACAAAAGCGCATGACCTTTTTGTGTTGCCTTTGTGCAGAAAGCATCACGACGAGCTGCATGCGGATACCGTGGCATTTGAAGAGAAGTATGGCTCCCAGCTGGAGCTGATATTTCGTTTTATCGATCGTGCGCTGGCAATTGGCGTGCTGGCCTGATTTTGTGGAGAAAGTTGATGCGTGATATTCAAATGGTTCTGGATCGTTGGGGAGCATGGGCGGCGAGTGATAGTTCAGGAGTAGACTATTCTCCTATAGCTGCTGGGTTTAAAGGGCTTCTTCCCTATACAAGCAAAACACGTCAGGCATGTTCAGATAGTGATGCATTAATTATTGAAGGTTGTCTTGCTCGTCTAAGGCAAAAAAGGCCGGACGAACATTCGCTTCTTGTTGCCCATTACCTATACGGTATCTCTAAAAGAAAGCTCGCCAAGGCTCGTAAAAAGGATGAGAAACTAATACGCATTGAGATACAGATGGCTGAGGGGTTTATTGATGGCTGCCTATCGATGCTGGAAATTAGTCTAGAGATGGACCCCGAAATTAAAGATTGATTATTGAAGCCCGATTACTCGGGCTTTTGTTCCACATCTCGAACATAGAGAATTACTGCTGACTTAATGTCACCATCGACGTGTTTTGCGTTAATGCTCAAATGTACAGGCTTTCTTTCCCACTCAGCTCGCTGCAATGCTTCTTTGTTTCCGGATTCATCAAGGAAAACATCCTGAACTACGCAGGTTAGACGTTGGTCGGTATCTACGCGTCGGACCTTAACTTTGAAACTCTCTGGGTCAGTATTATTGACTTCTTCAATTCGGTAAATACCATCAATCCTCATTTCTGATGAACGTCTACGAGCATTCGTAACCAACTCTTTCGCCATTTCAGAATCAATAGTAACGCCATCAATTTGAGCGTTATCTGAACGCACAAAGGATTTGACCATTTGGGTTTTAGCGTCATACGACATACGGTCCATGTTATCGAGAAGTGGTTTTTCCGCAATCATTTCTGAAATAACCCGCAGGCGTTTAGTTTCTTGCTCGCTCATGATCTGCATAGTCCGGAGATGTTCTTTCTCTCCATCCTTAGCAATTTCTGCAAGGCGAATATCTTTACGGTTGTCCAAGAACCGTTTAAATACTGTTACTCCGCCCCAGATGACTGCTGCGCCGAGAACAGTAAACATGATCTCAGTTGCGTTCATTTTACCAACAAGTTCCTGTGTGAGTTTGGTTAAAAAGCCATCAATGTTGATTTCTACTATTGAAGAACCCTGTTCTACCGTAACTTCTATTTCTAGGGCATCAAGTTCTTCTTTGGTCAGTTTGCGGACGTCAGGGACACCGTACTTGGCAAGGGCATATGATTTGTTGATTTGAGCTTGCATTTCAACAAATCCCTTCATAACTGAAGGTGTTAGCGATCTGTTGAATTTTTCACCGGTTAATCTGATGGTAAGGTTTGGCCATCCGTTGAAACTTAAACTGTCAGGTAAACCATAACCATCAAGATAGCTTTCAAGCAAATCGAAGGCTTGCTGCTCAGATTCAATGTCTACATGAATCTCATCAAACTTATCCAAAAATATGTCCTCATTCTAAGCCAACTGTCACCGTGAGGTTTGGCAACGCCTGCTTTATTTTTCGTTTTAAGCTGTGTGGCAAAAAAATAATGGAAAAACAGATAAAAATCACTAACGCGGTCCGCATTTTCTAGATTACTGTGTTAAGAGTGGTTACTTCGCCACACAACTTAAACCCGCCGCTGAGCGGTTTTTTTGTACCTGTAAACTTGGTGCAGCACAGTAAACACGCTGGTGGTCGTGAATACTGACTTTTTATCTTGCTGGCTTTTTAGACAAGAGTTATTGGTATGTCATGTTAACCAGAAGGGAAAAAGACATGCTAAAACAGCAAGATATGACAGAAACCGCCGCCGCAGTCCTTCATTTCTTACCTGCTGACAAGTGGGTAACGCCACGCATGATGACGAGAACTACCGGAGTAAGCGAAGCCCGGTGCCAGTTAATACTGACTCAGTTAGTTCTGGCGGGTCTGGCGAAGGATAACGGCGGGTACGGGAATAAATTCAGACGCTGCCAGTAATGGCGGTTTCCTGCTGTGAAAATGGGCGGCTGGTGGGTGTTGGTAGCACCTGCCAGCCATTCGCTCATGCTTACTTGTCACAAGCGAACCACGGCCCACTGCTTTAGCGCAAAAGCAGAGTGAGCCTACCAGAGTTACGCTTACTGATCCATGAAAAATACTGTAAAAATAAACAGTGTTGATTTAATCAACGCTGATTGCCTGCATTTTA
>NZ_JAENDM010000081.1:0-10224 GCF_019375075.1 Escherichia sp. XD33 | reverse complement strand
GCCATGGCTTTTCAGGAAGTCAGGGCTATCAGAATGGCCTTAGAAAGCCTAGTCAAAGAGCTGTCACGAGAACACCGTTAGCTTAGCGTACGATTTTTTCCGAATTCTGCGGTTCCCCCTTAGACGCCTTCTTATAACGATGGACAGGTTGCTGACAGCTGATAATATTGAGCGCTTTCATTAGCTTTGTTGCCCGTCAGCGGCTCAGTTTTATACCTTTGGTGGTGACCATCGCGGTAATGCTTCGCGCTCCTGCTGAGCCGTTACTTTCGCGATAAACTTCACGCACAAGGCTCAGTAATGCCACTCTCGTGGCGTCAGGCTTCCCGTGCTGCCGCCAGTATTTATAACTGCTGCGATGAACCCCAAACACGTTGCACACAATGGCAACAGGAAACTGCGCCCTGAGTTTCTCAACTAATGAGAATTGTTTAGGGAGTCTGACATCAAGGTCTCGGTAGCATTTTTTAATATATCCCTTTCCATTTCAACACGTTGAAGTCTTTTCTTTAGCTCGCGTATTTCAATCTGCTCAGGTGATGGGTGAAGTAGTGGGGGATTTTCCCGCTCGCTCTCCTTTCAGTTGTCGAACCCATTTGTCCATTGTGGATTTGCCGACGTTCATTGCCGTAGCAGCGGCGGCAACGGTGTAATGCTGATCGAGTAAAAGCTGGGCAGCTTCGAGGCGAAACCCGGGGCTAAAATTGCGTCTGTTACGTCCGGTCATAATGTCACCTGTTTTTACTGCGAAGTGATGATATCACCTCTATTCAGGTGGCCAAATTCAGTATGCCACTACAGTTTTCCTTGCTTAATATAGCGATGTATTGTTGCTCTGTTTTTTCCAGTTAGTCTGGCTGCCTCTGTAACTGATATCAGTGCCATAGATACCTCATATCCGCCCGTATTTAGCCAGAATTTTCTCTAGCGTAGTTCGTTGTTTTTGAGTTAGCCATGTAAATGAGCCGTTAAGATCGTACTTGCTTTGCATATCGCTCAGGAATTTTGCTTCAAAACTAGTCAGTTGAATTTTTGCAGTTAAAGCATCATGCAATGTTGTTTTTAGCCCCTCATGAAGACGATTTTCAGGCGTTAAACGGATTGTCTTATCTTCTTTTTTTGATGCGGGATCTTTTGCTAGTTCAGTCACAAGGTCAATTTGTTTATCCAGTTCAACTTGAAAGATTAGTGTGTCAGCAGGACGACCGCGTTTTTCAATAGTCAACTTCATATTGCTGTAAGTGTTTAAGTCATTTGTAACTGGTTTTAGGATCCAGCGATTCAATTCTGCATATAAAGGGTAGTTTTTTTCAAGCATGAGCATAAACTTAAATTCCTTGATACTTATCTCAATGTTTCCCCTATGCGTTTTTCTTTGTGAAAGCTCCTTTAGTAACCATTCATATATTCGCATTGAGTATTTATTTTCAAAGGCTTTAACATGCTCAAGGTTGTATTTAATGAATTTTTTTAAATGAAATAAAAGTGGTTGAATATATGAGCTAAATACTAACGTTACAGTTTGTTCTTCTCTATTGAACTCAGCGTATTCCGTCCAATTGAAAATTCGTTTAGAAACTGCTCCTGTAGGATAAATTAATTCAACAGAGCGTTTAAATAAATCACTAGTTGCACTGTTCAATCTTCCCCAAGCATTTTCATAACTTAAGCCCATAGTGCGTGCATATTCAGAACATGAGAATTTAACTGTTAATTCATCCCTTGTTGGGTTTTCAATTGTAGGGTTCAACTTTGCAACGCAAAACAGAATTAGCTTGGTTTCATGTTCAGTTAGATCATAACGGCTTACTGCTAATTCATTTGCTTTAAACACAACTAATTCAGACATGCTAATCACCATTATGTAGTAATTTAAATCGCTACATGAATCATAATGATGTAGCGATTTAAATCAACTACATTTTTTCGGGTTTGATTGTGAATAACCTAATTTTTCCTACATCTTTCCCACTGCTAGCCTAATTTTTCCTACATCTAGCCTAATTTTTCCTACATTTAATGCTTTTTTTTTTATTAAAAAACAATAAGTTAAAATTATTAGAATAAAGAAAGAATAAATAAAAGATAAAAAAAGAATAGATCCCAGCCCTGTGGATAAATCAGAAAATTGCCGTCGATTTGCCGTAGTTAAAAGGATGTCGCAAACAACGTTTGCTCCTTTTCAAGACAAACCTAAAACACCTAAGTAGCTCCCTCGCTTTGCTCGGGCAACGCGCTGCCCCTTTCTTTTGTCTCCGACCATCCAGCCACAGCGCCGCTGTTTTTTTCGTGTCATTGGGTTCGCTTCGCTCACGGCTCAATCAGGAAGGTGGTTGTTTGCGCTTCTGTGCCATGTTTTCAGTATTAGGTGATAAATTCCATTATCAAACCAACAAAACCTCGCCACGGACTTTCTGTGGCGTTTTAGAGGGTATTAACACTGTGCTCTAATCTTCCTTTTTCTGATTGAGTAATACCTGCCCCTTCAATTTCCATTCTTCCCATTTGGGATTATCACGGGATAATTCATGCAAGCTGACTAATGCACCCAGTAGTTTTGCGGGGTCATCTACCGGTTTACCCGTTTGACTGTCCACTAACCCCGCCATGATGAGTAACCCCGCTGATTGATAAAGGGCATGGTCACGTGCTTTACGGGCAGCTTTGGCTTC
This sequence comes from Escherichia sp. XD33, assembly GCF_019375075.1. Classification (NCBI taxonomy): domain Bacteria; kingdom Pseudomonadati; phylum Pseudomonadota; class Gammaproteobacteria; order Enterobacterales; family Enterobacteriaceae; genus Escherichia; species Escherichia sp. XD33. The sequence goes on along the minus strand of NZ_JAENDM010000081.1, from coordinate 7,552 downwards.
TGCACGCTTCTCTGCTTGAATAAGATTCATTACCTTTGTGCGGGCTTCCTGGGCTTTTTCTGCTGCCCGCTCCGCCTGAATTAACAATGAGAGCGTTTTTATTTCTTGGGCGGTTTTATCCGCTTTATCGTGCAAAATCACCAATAAGCGTTGTGGCTCATTCGGTGATTTTAAACCACGGATAGTTTGCACTCTGTCTGTGAGCCATTTTGCTTGCCGTTCAGAAACGGTGCGCGCTTGTAGCGGGCGAAAACAGCATGGCATCTTATCATCTCAGCGTTAAAACCGGCGGGAAAGGCAAAGCCGCTTCCCATGCCGATTATATTGCGCGTGAGGGAAAATATGCCCGTGAAAAAGATAATGACCTTGAGCATCAAGAGTCCGGTAATATGCCCGCATGGGCAGCGCATAAACCGTCCGAGTTTTGGAAAGCCGCTGACACGTTTGAACGTGCCAACGGCTGTACCTACCGCGAAATTGAAATTGCCCTGTCGCGTGAATTTACACCCGCACAACGCCTTGAACTGGTTCGCGATTTTGTTCAACAGGAAATTGGCGACCGGCACGCTTATCAATTTGCCATTCATAACCCCAGAGCGGCGATTGAAGGCGGTGAACAACCGCACGCGCATATTATGTTTTCTGAACGGCTTAATGACGGTATCGAGCGTGACCCGCAGCCCTATTTTAAACGGGCTAACACGAAAAACCCTGAACGGGGCGGCGCAAAAAAGGTGCGGTTCGGCGAAACCCCGACCGAACGCAAGGCATACCTTATCGCCCAGCGGGAACGCTGGGCTGACTTACAGAATAAGCATCTTGAACGGTATCAGCATATCGACCGCGTTGATGCGCGTTCCCTGAAAGCACAGGGGATTGAGCGTGAGCCGGAGCGACATTTTGGCGCAGGACAGGTCAGGCAGTTTGAACCCGCGCAGTTACACGCCCTGATGGAGCGCAGAGAAGCGGAGCGACAGGCTCAGCATTGTCGTGATGAATGTAACAGCGTGATTGATGTTACCACCACGCTACGGGAAGCCCTCAGCGAGCGTGATAATCTGACACTGAAACACGAGCAGACGTCAGAGCCTCAGTTGAAAGCGACTTCAGACAAAGCGTTTGATTTTGAAAAAGAGTCTGACAAGTTGAACGCACTGGTCAGTGATGCCATGAAGGACATACAGGAAGAAATCGATCTTCAGACCCTTGTTAACGATGCGATGGCGGAGTTTCAGGGCATTCATCAGGACATGGTTAAGGCTGAGCAACAGCGTCAGCAGGAAAAAGAACGGCAGCGACTCGCCGAGCAGAAACGACAAAAGTCCGATAAAGGCTGGTCATTTTCCCGATGAACAGGATTTTGTATGAGTGATGAGATTAAAAAAATTGCGGCGCTGATTGGGCATCAGCAAGCGCAGGAAAAGCGTGTGGCGGCGTTGATTGAAGAATTTCAGGCGGAATCCGCCAAATTAAGCCGCCAAACAGCACAATTGGCTCAGGTGATCCATGAATTGGACAGTGCCTCCGGTAAGATGACCGACACGATCAGGCGATCGGTGAATGCAGCCTTAACTCAGGTTGAAAAAGAACTCAAACAAACGGGATTGGCGCAGCAGAAACCCGCCGTCAATGCGCTGAATCAGGTGGTTACAGCAGCTAATGAATCCGTGAGTGCAATGCGACGTGAAATGTCCCGTTATACGTGGAAGTCTGCCATTTATATCGCATTGACGATATTTGCGGTGATGGGCGGGTGTCTTTGGGGAATGTATTATTTTATCGACAGCGGTTATGACCGAATTGCAAAAATGCAGCGCATGGAAGCGGTCTGGCAAAAAAAAGCCCCGCTGGCTGATATCTCCACGTGTGACGGAAAACCTTGTGTGAAAGTGGATACAAGGCAGTCATATGGTGATAAAAAAGACACTTATCTGATTATCAAACAATAAAAAAACGGCGCTGAATACGCCGTTTTCCCGTGCAAGTCGTCAAAGTAGCGAGGTGGTTTTGAGCGGTTCATGGTTAGGATTAGAGGAGCCATTTTCTCCCAGAGTCTATCACTGATTTGCCACTTGTTGCCTGCCATACGTTGCCCTCAGAAATTATCGTAATTCATTATATTATACGATAATTCCTTTTGGGATAGGCTCTTAGTTTTCTTTGAAAAAGAAATAGGTCAATATCACAAAAGTTATTATTTCTGATAGTAAAATTGACATCACTATTCCTATAGTACCAAACAGATAAATAAATAAACACGCAGTGAACGAAATTAGCATTATATTAACGAGTGTTATTTTTGTGATAAATTTCTCTTTATTTATTGGAATGAACCATAGAATTGTAAGTGACAACACCCATGACCTTAACGGTATAACCCAAATAATAGTCTTAATTAATGGTATCGCTCTTTCGTATTCAATACCAAAAACAAAAAAAATTATTTTATCGGAGAAAACAAAAACAAAAAAAGAAAAAATTAATGATAAAAATAATAATATTGCTGATATGTTAAGGATTGTTTTTTTTATGTGGCGTATATTGTTTTTGCTATCACTAAGATTTTTAACGAAATGCGGATATGCCACGTTTAGCATTGTTATCATTAATGTTGTTATAACCTTAGTTACTTTTTCAGATGGAACAAAAAAACCAACAGATTTAGCCCCCCCAAAAAAACCTAATAATGATGATGACATGGTTATCATTATTCCTTGTGAACTTTTATACAAAAATACACTAAACCCATCTTTAATTTCATTAAGCGCTCTTTTAATATTAATTGCTCCTACTCCCGACAAATAAAAAACAACAGCAGTTGATATTAATGTATTTAGCGCTCCTACCATTGATTGAATGGCTATTGTGGTTTTTGCGTCACTCGGGGAGTTAACAAAAATAACAATGAGAATTAAACCTGTCACTCTTAGTAAAAGATCGAGTATTGCGGGGAAAATTATATTTCCTATTGATATGTAATACCAGAACGGAGTGAATCCAAAAGATAAGATAAATAAAATAATCCATACAAACCAATTATTAGGTATAGATATTCCGCTAGATGTTGTGTATATTAGGGTGAGAGCTAAAATAATAGGTATAATACTAAGAATTATCTTAGCAAGAAAAACATCTGTTGAAATTTGTGAAATATATTTATCATCTTTCCTTCCTGCGATTTTTTTCACAGCACTGAAATTGAATCCATACTCAATGAAAACAGAAGCCATTATGGAAATAGCTAAAACATATACAACTTTTCCATATTCATCAGCCCCCAGTCTTCTGGCAAGCAATGGCAGTTCGATCAAGGGGATTAGAAGGCCGCCAATCTGAGATGCCATTAACCAGAAAGCATTAGAAAAAAGTCTGTTCATAAACAATATCATCTGTTAAAAATGTTGAGTGAGGCATCATGTTTATGATATTATAGAAGAATCTTATTTACAATAAAAATAACCAGTTGAATCACTATGTGTTTTTATCTATACATTTGCACTTTTCCTTTTATATTGTGGTCAGTTATGGGAGGGAATAAACAGGTGGTCATGGGAGTCAATAGTGATCATGTGGTTACAGTATACACTCTCTTTTCCTGTACACTATTAGGTTGCTATTGGCTTATAAAAAGAAAGTCTTTTATAAAAAGATCACATATTTTTCTCCTATGCTTAGTAGTTGCTTACCTTGTCATTAACATTTTTGTATATAATCATAAATCTATCACTCTAATTACTAGTCATGCTGTATATATAGTAATATCTATGTGGTTTATTTTCTTCTTTAAAAGAAAACCAATACATTTATCATATTTAATTGCTTTAGGCCTGCTTTTTGTTAGCTCTTTTTTGTTGATTAAATTATTTCAACTTGGCTTTGGTGACTGGGGACGTTTAACGGTTCCTGTTTTTTATGATAACTCATGGTCTTATTTTCCTTTGGGTTATGAAAGTTCAAGTGACCCAAATGTGTTAGCTTTTATGTTATGCATTGGCTCAATCTATATGTTTTTCACATTGCCAAATAAATACACAATTAATATTATATTCATATTGTCAATGATGTGTTCATTTTTGACCTTATCACGGAGTTCTTTTTTATCTTTTTTTATTTCCTTTCTTATTGTAAGTGTTTATTCATTCTTTGTGCTAAAGAAAACACAGCTAAGGTTGTTGGCACTAATTATGATTTCACTTGCAATGTCTTTTGTAGTGATGAAAAACATTCCCGCTGTAGTGACTGAGAATAATGGAGCTTCATTTGTCACAGAACCAAATATAACAGAACGAATAGTTAGTAAAGCAAGTAATAGTGATAGAATAGCCAGATTAAAAAATGCTATTGTTGAAATAAGTAATCTAAAGACAATGTTTATTGGTAATGGTATTGGCTATAGTACATTAACACAGGATCCACATAATTTTTACTTATCAACTATTATTGATTCCGGTATTTTGATATTAGCAATTGTAATGATGGTGCTAACAAAACCATTATTAATGGTTTCAAGAACCCCCGCAAAATCAAATGTTATTTTGGGGTGTATGTTCTTGACTATATACTATATGTTCATTTCTCTTTTCTACTGGCAAGTGAGAGTCCTATACTTTGTTATTATATTATTATTTACCTTTGTAAATATAAGTAAGAAGAGCGAGCAATGAAAAACCATAAGGTTAGTATTATCATCCCCTGTTTTAATAACGAAAAAACTATAGAAAGATGCGTTCTTTCCGCATTAAAACAAACCCATAGAAATATAGAGATTATTTGTATAAATGATGGATCGTCAGATAATAGCTGGAATATTTTAAAGAAATTAAGCTCATTGTATGGAAATGTTTTTGCTTTTAATAATGAGGATAATTCAGGGCCGTCATTTTCCAGGAATAAAGGAGTTTCACTATCCACGGGGCATTTTTTGTCATTTTTGGATGCAGATGATTACTGGCATCCAAAAAAACTAGAATTACAACTATCATTTATTAATGATGAAAACTTGGATTTTTTAGGTTCAACGTGTTCCATTGGTGAGAAAAATAACCAAGAAATTAACCAAGAAATTAAAAAAGAACATTTAAAATTAAAAATAATTTCATTTAACATGATGTTGTTTAAGAATTATTTCCAGACTCCAGCCGTCATTATGAAAAGAGATATTTTTATTCCATTTAATGAGAATCAGCGTTTTTCAGAGGACTACATGTCATGGCTTGTTATCGTTTATAATAAAAAAAACAAATGTGGATTAATATATGGAAGGGATTTGGTTTTTCTCGATAAATTTAACTTTGGAGTGTCAGGGTTGAGTGGTAATTTATGGTTGATGGAGAAGTGGGAGTTAAAAAATATATTTAACTTCTTGTTGAAAGGTAAAATAATGGCAGTGCCTGCGATCTTGTTTTCTTTGATAAAATATGGAAGAAGATGCGCTTTAACAAAGAAAAATAAAGGTAAGGGTAATAAATAATGAAGATCTCAATAATAGGGAACACAGCAAATGCTATGATTTTGTTTAGATTGGATTTAATAAAAACACTAACCAAGAAAGGGATTTCAGTCTATGCTTTTGCTACTGACTATAATGATTCATCCAAGGAAATAATAAAAAAAGCAGGCGCCATTCCTGTTGATTATAATTTAAGTCGCAGTGGTATTAACCTTGCTAATGATTTATGGAATACTTACTTATTAAGTAAAAAACTAAAGAAGATAAAACCAGATGCTATTTTATCTTTTTTTTCAAAGCCCTCTATCTTTGGATCGTTGGCTGGTATTTTTTCAGGCGTTAAAAATAATAACGCTATGCTTGAGGGGTTAGGTTTTTTATTTACAGAGCAGCCACATGGAACTCCGTTAAAAACAAAGTTACTTAAAAATATCCAGGTTCTCCTGTATAAAATAATATTTCCACATATCAACTCATTAATACTTCTTAACAAGGATGATTATCATGACTTGATAGATAAATACAAAATAAAATTAAAATCTTGCCATATTCTTGGTGGCATTGGTTTAGATATGAATAATTACTGTAAAAGCACGCCACCAACAAATGAAATATCATTCATTTTTATAGCTCGTTTGCTAGCAGAAAAAGGAGTCAATGAGTTTGTTGCTGCCGCAAAAAAAATAAAAAAAACACATCCCAATGTTGAATTTATTATACTTGGCGCTATAGATAAGGAAAACCCCGGAGGGTTATCTGAATCTGACGTAGATACTTTAATTAAATCAGGAGTTATTTCTTATCCCGGATTTGTTTCTAATGTGGCTGATTGGATTGAAAAATCAAGCGTATTTGTTCTTCCTTCCTATTATCGAGAGGGAGTTCCTCGTAGTACACAAGAAGCGATGGCTATGGGGAGACCGATTTTAACTACTAATTTACCAGGCTGCAAAGAAACAATTATTGATGGTGTGAATGGATATGTTGTAAAAAAATGGTCACATGAAGATCTTGCAGAAAAAATGCTGAAGTTAATTAATAATCCTGAAAAAATAATCAGTATGGGAGAAGAAAGTCATAAGTTAGCAAGAGAAAGATTCGATGCAAATGTAAATAATGTAAAGTTATTAAAAATACTAGGAATTCCTGATTAATAAACGAAAAGCGGCTCTGATTCATTCGGAACTAAGAACCTATCTCAATAGGAGCTAAATTCATGACCTTACCCAGCCATATCGATGTTTAAAAGTCAGGCTGTATGAGGTTTTGGTTACAGTGATAATATATTTTTATGCGGTAATTAATCCCTATTGAGATAGGTTCTAAACTGCCGTTATATCAGTGTTAGAGCCTATTCCAATACAATTTTATTCCAGTCGATTATGCTGTATGCAAAATACAACATTGTGTAGTGGTCAACAAAAACTGGCCACGGCTTTAGAGTTTTTCAAGAACAATCGTTCTGATTCATTCGGCGTCAAACCACCATTATATTGATGAGGTCTGAGCTGGCTGTAATATCCTGTGATGTAATTCGTTATTGCCATGCTGGCTTGGCTAAAATTAGCGTAGCCATTATCCGGTACCCACTCTGTTTTCAGGCTTCTGAAGAACCGTTCCATTGGGCTGTTATCCCAGCAATTTCCCCGGCGACTCAGACTTTGCTTTATCTGATATCTCCACAGTAACTGACTGAAATTCCTGCTGGTATAGTGGCTGCCTTGATCCGAGTGATACAGTAAATTATCCGGTTTTCCCCGTGCTTCCCAGGCCATCGACAGGGCTTTAGCTGTCAGTGCTGAATCAGGGAAAAATGACATCGCCCAGCCAGCTGGTTTACGGGAAAACAAATCGAGTACTACACCAGATAAGCCCGGCGTTTTCCCGTCCAGATATAAGTCACATCACCGCACCAGGCGTGATTAGGCTCGGTAACAGCAAACTGGCGATCCAGATAATTAGGGATCTCAATGTGTTCCTTAGAGGGGAGCCCGCAGAATTCGGAAAAAATCGTACGCTAAGGTTTTCCGGGCATCCGTAAGGGCCGAAACTTCCCGTCTTCCAGTCTGCGGCTCTGCCGCCAGACGTAATCGCCGGTTAGGT
>NZ_JAENDM010000080.1:0-10631 GCF_019375075.1 Escherichia sp. XD33 | reverse complement strand
TGCCGTTACGCACCACCCCGTCAGTAGCTGAACAGGAGGGACAGCTGATAGAAACAGAAGCCACTGGAGCACCTCAAAAACACCATCATACACTAAATCAGTAAGTTGGCAGCATCACCCGGTATTCCATTTTAAAATAAGATAAAAAAGAGTCGGCATAATAATGCTTACAATTTCTCCGGTGCAAGATTCATATTTATATAGTAATATATAAAATTATATATAATTGGGCTGTTGCGATGACAAAATTACAACTTAAGTACCGGGAGTTAAAAATTATCTCGGTAATCGCTGCCAGTGAAAATATCAGCCATGCCGCGACTGTACTTGGCATCGCACAGGCCAACGTCAGCAAATATCTTGCTGATTTTGAATCAAAAGTGGGTTTAAAAGTCTTTGACCGAACCACCCGGCAGCTGATGCTCACACCTTTTGGCACCGCGCTGTTACCGTACATCAACGACATGCTGGACAGAAACGAGCAACTTAATAATTTTATTGCAGATTATAAGCATGAGAAACGTAGTCGGGTCACCATCTACGCCCCAACCGGCATAATTACCTATTTATCCAAACATGTAATCGATAAAATTAAAGATATCGGTGATATCACCTTATCGCTAAAAACCTGCAATCTTGAGCGTAATGCCTTTTATGAAGGCGTCGAATTTCCTGATGATTGTGATGTTTTAATCAGCTACGCTCCACCAAAAGATGAATCGCTGGTTGCCAGTTTTATTACACAATATGCCGTAACCGCTTATGCCAGCCAGCGCTATCTTGAGAAACATCCTATTAGCCGTCCTGACGAACTCGAACATCACTCCTGTATTTTGATCGACTCGATGATGATTGATGACGCGAATATCTGGCGCTTCAACGTCGCCGGGAGTAAAGAGGTGCGGGATTATCGCGTGAAGGGAAATTACGTTTGCGATAACACGCAATCGGCGCTGGAGCTGGCACGAAATCACCTGGGGATTGTGTTTGCGCCAGACAAAAGTGTGCAGAGCGATCTGCAAGACGGCACGCTGGTGCCCTGCTTTCAGCCCCCGTATGAATGGTGGCTGGATCTGGTGGCTATCTTCCGTAAACGGGAATACCAGCCCTGGCGGGTCCAGTATGTGCTGGATGAAATGCTGCGTGAAATTCGCCACCAGCTTGCTCAGTCGCAGCAACTGCGGCCTGAACAAGCGGCGGAAAGCGAAGATTAATGATCGAGATAAAGGTAATGCACCCAGCTGGTCATGCGTAATAGCACTTTGCGCATCACCGAGACATGGATGAAATGATCAGAGTAGACCGCCACCTGGGCGTAAATACCGTCTGGTAAAGCGCTCAAATCAGTGTGCTCATCCAGTTCAATGGTCGCGATAACGCCATCTGAACCCGGCGCTGTGTTTAACGTCTGTAAGGTGCCGGTCGACTGATAAGCTCCGCCGGGAACAGCTGGACTAATGGCTGCCAGCTTGCCGCTGAATACCTTACCTGGCAGAGCATTAAACACCACTTCCGCATCGTCGCCAGGGGCCAGTCGCAGCAAGGAGTTCTGACGGAACTGCGCCACAATTTGTCGTTTCTGATCGGGTATAAACACCATCACCGGACGTAGCGGCAGCGACGCGGCATAGGTACCCGGACGAATCAGCACCTGGGTCACATAACCATCGCTCGGCGCACGCACTATCGTCTGCTCAAGGTTATATTTTGCTTCCGCGAGCTGCGCTTTCAGGCTGGCGATTTGAGAATGTTCACCCAACACCAGGCTATCCAGCTGGCTCTGGATCTGTTTTTGTTCCGCCGCCGATGACTTTACGGAGGCTTCCTGCGCCAGATAATTTTGCCGCGCCACATCAATATCGCGTTCTGAAAACGGGTTTACTTTCGCCTGGCTGCCGCGTGCGTAACGCTGATACTCTTTAGCGAATTTATCCCGCGTGGCCTTTGCCTGCTGAGTATTCGCCGCCATCTCATCTAACTCTGCGCTCAACGCCCGCTGTTTATGTTCTGCGGTAACGATATCCGCCATCAGCCGATCCACCCGCGCCTGATAACGCGTCGGGTCCAGTCGAAATAGCACCTCACCTTTTTTAATCAGCGTATTTTTCTTATCCGTCACTTCGATCACCACGCCTGTCACCTGTGGGACAACAGGAATAGAAATAACCGCTTTTTGCGCTTTGAAGGTATACGGATGGTTATAGTTCATTAACAGAATTAAACCACTGACAATAAATATGCCACCCAGGGCCGCTGTGGGAATGGTCCATTTATTTACAGGAATTTTGAAGATCTTAAACATTGCCCATGCAAAAGCCACATAGGTCAAAATAATCAGTAAATCCATAAGTATTACTCGGCAGAAGAGGATTTGATGTCGGCGAGCTGTTTCTCCAGCCCGGCAATACGCTGTTGTAGTTGCACAACGGAGGAGTCATGGTTTTGCATTCCCCATCCCCGCTCCGGGCGGTAAAGCGTGGCCCAAATCCACAAAAATGGCCAGATAACATGCAGCGTAAAAAGACTCACCCAACCAGCAACATGAATGGCGTCGGCATGAGGATGATTACGTTTTTTAGCAATCAGGTAGGGAATATCATGTAAAATAATAATCCCATAGAATATCACCAGAAATACAAAAATAAGCACTCCCAGTGCAAAATAGTCCAGGAACATATTTCCCTCAAAGAATATAAAAAAGAACAATTAACGCATATTATGAAATGCCATGATGCAGTGCAATTTCCTTATTTATATAACGACATATTGTTTTTTATATACTTTCTGAAATGTGCTGTCTGGTTTTTCAACAGGACGAGGTTTATCATATTGAAATAGTGGAACTATTGGCCAAACTAATGAATAACTCCAGTAAAACATCCACAGTACAGATTAAGCGTATTAAACCTTCAATTATCTACCGTTTATTGCTGATTGGCCTCGGATCACCAATGGTAATTTACGGCCTGGTTCGCCCGCTCACCATCGAAACGCGAGATTAAACTCCTGACAAAACACGCCCCAGAAACGCACTTCTGTTGGCGTAGTCTGGGTTATTGCGCACGTAGGTTTAAAACGTAAATTGTAACAACGTGCGCTTTGTTTATGCCGGATGCGGCGTGTACGCCTTATCCGGCCTACGGTCAGGTTCCCGTAGGCATGATAAGACGCGTAAGCGTCGCATCAGGCAATGAATACCCAATGCGACCAGCTTCTTATATCAGAACAGCCCCAACGGTTTATCCGAGTAGCTCACCAGCAGGCACTTGGTTTGCTGGTAATGCTCCAGCATCATCTTGTGGGTTTCGCGACCGATACCTGATTGTTTGTAGCCACCAAACGCAGCATGTGCCGGGTAAGCGTGATAGCAGTTGGTCCACACGCGCCCAGCCTGTATGCCGCGCCCCATCTTATAGGCCAGATTACCGTTGCGGCTCCAGACACCTGCGCCCAGGCCATATTGCGTGTCGTTCGCCAGCTCCAGCGCCTCATCCATCGTTTTAAAGGTGGTCACCGCCAGCACCGGGCCAAAAATCTCCTCCTGGAACACGCGCATATTATTCTGACCAAACAAAATCGTCGGTTCGAGGTAGTAGCCGTCTTTCAGTTCACCTTCCAGCAGCTTGCGCCGCCCGCCTGTGAGCACGTCAGCGCCCTCTTTTTTACCGATATCAATGTAGTTGAGGATGGTTTCCAGTTGCCCGTGAGAAACCTGCGCGCCCATTTGCGTCACGCTGTCGAGCGGGTTACCGCTACGAATGCTTTCGACACGGCGGATGGCGCGTTCCATAAAGCGTTCGTAGATAGATTCCTGCACTAAAGCACGACTCGGACAGGTGCAAACTTCGCCCTGGTTAAAGGCAAACAGTGCAAAGCCTTCCAGCGCTTTATCGAAAAAGGCATCTTCTTCATCCATCACATCAGCAAAGAAGATATTTGGCGATTTGCCGCCCAGCTCCAGCGTCACCGGAATAATGTTTTGCGTGGCGTATTGCATAATTTGTTGGCCCACTTCCGTTGAGCCGGTAAACGCCACTTTGGCGATGCGTTTCGAGGTCGCCAGATATTCGCCAATTTCCCCACCTGCGCCGTTGACCACGTTCACCACGCCCGGCGGCAGTAAATCACCGACGATTTCCATTAGCAGCAGTACAGAAAGCGGGGTAAGACGTGCGGGTTTCAGCACCACACAGTTGCCCGCCGCCAGCGCGGGAGCCATTTTCCAGCTCGCCATCAGCAGCGGGAAGTTCCACGGAATAATCTGCCCCACCACGCCTAACGGTTCGTGGAAATGATAGGCCACGGTTTCGCTATCAACTTCACTGATACCGCCTTCCTGTGCCCGGATACACGAGGCGAAATAGCGGAAATGGTCAATCGCCAGCGGTACATCAGCAGCACTGGTTTCGCGAATGGGTTTGCCGTTATCCCAGGTTTCAGCTGTCGCTAACAGCTCGAGGTTTTGTTCCATTCGATCGGCAATCTTAAACAGAATCGCCGCACGATCCTGCACCGAGGTGTGCGCCCATTTATCTTTCACTTTGTGCGCAGCATCCAGCGCCAGATCGATGTCTCGTTTGCCCGAAGACGCCACTTCGCACAGCAGCTGCCCGGTCACCGGCGTCAGATTCTGGTAATACTCGCCGTCGGCAGGGGCTACCCATTCGCCGCCAATAAAGTTGTCATAGCGGGCTTTTAACTTGAGGGGGAAACCATACTCGCCGGGCTTAATCTGTGCTGAAGGGGGATTATTGGTCATGATCGTCTCCTTGCGGTGTGAGGTATAACAAGGGTAGACGTGACTGGCGAAATCTTCGCCAGTCGGTAACAGCTTTACGACAGCTATCACGAATTTACGGGCAAGGGTTACAGAGATAGTTGAAAAAGCGGCTGACAATTTGCCAGCCGTTGTGGAAATGATGATTACATCGCTGCGCGATAAATCGCCACAATTTCTTCGTGAGTTGCCTAGATCGGGTTAGTAAAACCACAGGCATCTTTCAGGGCATTAGTTGCCAGAACCGCGAAATCTTCTTCTTTCACGTTCAGGTCGCGTAGGCCTGCCGGGATATCCACTTTCTTCGCCAGTTCACGGATGGCGTTAATGCAGGCTTCAGCACCTTCCGCATCGTTTTTACCTGTCACGTTCACGCCCATTGCAGCGGCACAGTCACGCAGACGTGCGGCGGCGACTTTGCTGTTGAATACCTGAACATGCGGCAGCAAAACGGCGTTACATACACCGTGTGGCAGGTTGTAGAAACCGCCCAGCTGGTGCGCCATCGCATGAACATAACCCAGAGAAGCATTATTGAACGCCATACCGGCGAGGAACTGGGCATAAGCCATTGCTTCACGCGCTTTCGCATTACTGCCATCTTCAACGGCTAACGGCAGGTTTTCGGCAATCATGGTCACGGCTTTCAGTGCACAAGCGTCAGTGATCGGCGTGGCGGCAATAGAAACATACGCTTCGATAGCGTGCGTTAAGGCGTCCATACCAGTGGCGGCGGTCAGTGACTTCGGCATACCGATCATCAGCGAGGAGTCATTGACAGAAAGCAGCGGAGTCACGTGCTTATCAACAATCGCCATTTTGATGTGACGCGCTTCGTCGGTGATGATGCAGAAACGAGTCATTTCTGATGCTGTACCCGCAGTGGTATTGATGGCGATCATCGGCAGCTGCGGTTTTGCAGAGCGGTCAACGCCTTCATAATCACGGATATCACCACCATTGGCTGCCACCAGCGCAATACCTTTTGCACAGTCATGCGGAGAACCACCGCCTAAGGAAATCACGCTATCGCAATTATTTTCTTTAAGTAATTTCAAACCTGCGGCGACGTTTTCCGTGGTTGGGTTAGGTTGGGTGCCATCATAAATAACGCTAAAAATATTGCGTTCTTCCAGTGCTTTTTGCACATCACCCGCCATACCTAATTTCGTTAACATATTGTCAGTGACAATTAAGGTACGGGTAAATCCATAATCTGCCATCATATTCATTGCATCAGTCAATGAATCATCGCCGATGACATTCACAGAAGGAATAAAGAAAGTTGAAGATGCCATAACACACTCCTGAAAGTGTAAAAAAGGGCGGGCAGCTTACTGAGGATTTTCATTCGAAAATATGATCAGTATTATTGATTATCAAAATTAATCTAATAAAAAGCACATTGTATTCATTAAACAATGTGCTTTTTTTAAAATCATAAGAAATTTGTATTAATTTATTTTAAAAATTAATTAATCATTTCCTTATTTTTCCGGAAATAATAATGCGTCGCGCAATAAATGATCATTTCCACGACGACGCGTAAAGCCAATGCGGTCAAAATATTCCAGAATCTGAATTGCCAGCTTTCGGCCTACGCCTAAGCGATCGCGGAAATCCGCCGCGCAGGTTGAACCACACTCCTGATCGAGATCGCGGATCATATTGGCAAATTCGACAATCCGATCGTTACGGTAATAACGATCTTTGACGATCGCGGTAATTATTCCTTGCTGCGCCGCCTGGCGCAGCGTCAGGCGCATTGCCTGCTCGTCGGTTCCCGTCTCTTTTGCCAGGTCACGCACCCACCACGGCTCGTCACCAAACAGCGGCTCTGCTTTTTGCCAGATGGCCTGCTGCTCTTCGCTGAAGCCCGCTTTGTGATCTGGCAGATGCAGCCAACCGTGATGACTGAGGATGTCGCCGCTTTCGCGCATCTTTTCAATCAGCAACAGTACCAGCGCTTCATCTTCCATTGGCAACGCCATACGTCGCAGACGTTCGCGCCCAGGACCAGGTTCATCGCGATGTTGCTCATGATAAGTCGCTAATGTGTCAAGAATTTTCCGCTGCCAGCGGGCGGCAACCGGCGCATTCAACAAGCTATAACCAGCCTGAATATAACCAGGCTGTTGCAGCAATTCGCGCATCCCTTCGCCGTTGAGCTGGCGCGCCCAGGCGAAATCCGCAAGGTTAACCGCGCCGCGTTCCAGATGAACAGATAACGCATCGGCATCGCTCTGCGCCCGTGCAAGAGACGCCAGCCATTGCAGATATTCCGGCTTACGTTTACCGCGACGCGGCGGGTTAAGCATCACGACGCGCGCTCCGGCCAGCGTGTTGCGGGCAGAGATATCGCGCAATACCAGGCGGTCGTTATCTGCCAGCCATAACGGGGTGTCGAAGACCAGTTCAGCAAGGTTATCTTCCAGCAGTGAAACGCGTCCCGTGACGTGGCTGGCGGCGTGGTGAATATGCAGCGGCTGCCACTGGGTCAGCGGTGTATGGGTTTGAAGCTCGACAATCACCCGTGTGAACGGCTCTGGCGGCACATCGGCAAGCAGCCAGTCGCCACGGTTAATCTGCTCTTTTTCCGCATCACCCGCGATGTTAAGCGCGATACGCTGCCCGGCATTGGCGGTTTCTGTTGGCTGGTTTTGCGCATGCAGCGCACGTACACGCATCGGTTTATTTACACCAGTCAGCCAGAGTGAATCGCCTACCTTCACTTCCCCGCTTAACGCCGTACCGGTGACGACCAGCCCGGCACCTTTTACGGTAAATGCGCGGTCAATCGCGAGGCGGAAACTATGTTGGCTGGCGTGCTCGCGTTCCGGCAACTGAAGCAGATGCTCGCGCAGGGCATCCATTCCCCGACCTTCGGTTGCTGCGGTGATAAACAGTTTTGCCTCAGCAAAACCGTATTCCCGCAGAACCTCCTTTACCTGGCGTTCAACCTCATCAACACGCGCTTCGTCCACGCGATCGGCTTTGGTCAGCGCCACTGTCAGCATCGGGTTACCGGTCAGCTGCAAAATCGCCAGATGCTCACGGGTCTGTGCCATCACGCCGTCATCGCACGCCACCACCAACAGCGCGTGATCGATACCACCAACGCCCGCCAGCATGTTGGAAAGAAACTTTTCATGACCGGGAACGTCGATAAAACCAGGCACGCGACCATCCGGCTGCGGCCAGTAGGCATAGCCGAGATCGATGGTCATGCCGCGCTTTTTTTCTTCCGGCAGACGGTCAGCATTTACGCCAGTAATCGCCTGCAATAAGGTTGTTTTGCCGTGGTCAACGTGTCCGGCAGTCGCAATAATCATTTCAACAACATCTCCAAAAACCGTTGCTCATCTTCAAGGCAGCGTAAATCCAGCCACAATCGTCCGTCATAAATACGACCAATCACCGGCACTGGCAATTCACGCCAGCGGGCGGCTAATGACTCAAGGTGGCTACCGCGTCCATCATGGGGTGTAAACGTTAATGCCGCGCTCGGCAGGCGATCAACCGGCAGCGAACCACTGCCAATCTGCGAAAGACATGGCATAACCTGTACCGCAAACTCCGCGCCGTAATGTGCGGCAAGGGGGGCCTGTAAACGTTGTGCCTGGATTTGAATGACCTCTGCGCTGCGGGTAAGCAGGCGCAGGGTCGGTAATTTTTCACTCAGAGCTTCAGGGTGTAAATAAAGACGCAACGTGGCTTCCAGCGCCGCGAGGGTCATTTTATCCGCGCGTAATGCACGCTTCAGCGGGTGGCTTTGCAGGCGGGCGATCATCTCTTTTTTACCAACAATAATTCCTGCCTGCGGCCCGCCTAACAACTTGTCGCCGGAGAAACTCACCAGACTGACGCCCGCCGCAATCAACTCCTGCGGCATTGGCTCTTTCGGCAAACCGTACTGGCTAAGATCGACCAGCGAGCCACTGCCTAAATCAGTCACTACGGGAACATCCAGCTCTTTGCCGAGCGCCACCAGTTCCGCTTCATCTATCGCTTTGGTGAACCCCTGAATGCTGTAGTTACTGGTATGTACTTTCATCAACAGTGCGGTATTTTCATTCACCGCCTGACGATAATCATTCGCGTGCGTGCGGTTGGTGGTCCCTACTTCGTGTAGGGTGCAGCCTGCCTGACGCATAACATCGGGAATACGAAACGCGCCGCCAATCTCCACCAGTTCGCCGCGAGATACCACCACCTCTTTTCCGCTGGCAGTGGCCGCCAACATCAATAACACCGCCGCCGCATTGTTATTGACGATACAGGCATCTTCCGCCCCCGTAATACGGCACAGCAGCTGCGCCAGCGCCCGATCGCGATGTCCGCGTCCGGCGTCGTCCAGATCATACTCGAGGGTCACTGGCGAACGCATAGCCTGCGCAACGGCTTCCACCGCGGCTTCCGCCTGTAAAGCTCGCCCAAGGTTGGTATGCAGCACGGTTCCCGTCAGGTTGATCACCGGACGCAGCGCGCTCTGCGCTTCTTTCGTCAACCGGGCATCGACTTCTTGCGCCCAGTTTTCACACCACGCAGGCAGCGTCTGGCTGCCACGAATCACTTCTCGCGCTTCGTCGAGCATCTGACGCAACAATTCCACCACGCGGGTGTGACCATAAGTATCACGCAAAGAAAGGAAGGAGCTATCGCGCAATAAGCGATCAATAGCCGGAAGTTGACTATAGAGGGAACGCGTTTCGGTTGTCATAGGAAACCTGGCTGATCAAGGCCCTCTCACACGGAGAAGGGCGTTTAACATAACCACGGATTGTAACGTGAGATGGGTCAGGAGGACATATCGCGCATCAAGCCTTTGGCGGTTCGGTGCGAGCAAAACTTTCGCGGCTAAACAGGTTTTCGACCAGTTTGACTAAGTGTGGGCGGTCGACACACCAACCTGGCGCAACGCGGCGGAAATTGAGATATCCGACGGCACAGGCAATGGCGATAGTCGCCAGATTGACCGTATCGGTTTTGAGTGTGCCATCGACCAGATATCCTTCCAGCACATCCAGACTGCGGTTGATTTTCTCCCGCTGGCGTAACAATTCATCTTCAGACTGCTGCGCCGCTGGACGCGCCTGTTCACGCACCGATACCAGCCCGGCATCCATAATGCCATCCGCCAGTGCCTCAATTTTGCGCACCCGCAACGACTCCAGCGGATCGCGCGGCAACATCGCCGGAGCGACATTCATTAATTCAATATATTCAGCGATGATCGGCGAATCAAACCAACATTCGCCCTCTTCGGTCACCAGCACCGGCACTTTTCCTAACGGGTTAAATTGCGCCACGCCGTTGTCCGCGTTATAGGGCAGTTCATTAATAAATTCGAAAGTTATGCCCTTTTCTAACAACAGAATAGAAAGTTTGCGTACAAACGGGCTGGTGTAGCTACCGACGAGTTTCATGCCGAGTCCTTTGTGCGAGGAAAAATATCAGTATGGCCTGGTGATGGGAAAAAGGGCAGAAAATGTTGATGGTTTGTTACTTCCAAATAAATCACATATTTATCATGGTGATATAAATATTTTCCTAATTGTTTCTATCTGATGGATATCTCACTTAAGGCTTTCTTATAAATCTGTAGGGTTTTGCCTGGAAGCAGACAAATAACCCGATAAAACAAGGATGAGCAGATGAGCGGAAAACCGGCAGCGCGTCAGGGCGACATGACGCAGTATGGCGGTAGCATTGTTCAGGGTTCAGCCGGGGTGCGCATTGGTGCCCCCACCGGCGTGGCCTGTTCGGTGTGCCCCGGCGGAGTGACGTCCGGCCATCCGGTCAATCCCCTGCTCGGTGCAAAGGTCCTTCCCGGTGAAACCGACCTTGCCCTGCC
>NZ_JAENDM010000079.1:0-10739 GCF_019375075.1 Escherichia sp. XD33 | reverse complement strand
ACCATCATCAGTTGTGAAGTAGTGATTCACGACTTCAAGGCGCTTTTCAAAAGGGTATTTTGGCTTTGACATATTAGGGGCTATTCCATTTCATCGTCCAACAAAATGGGTGCAGTACAGGGTTGATAGAAATATCTCCTGGGGCTTCATCTTTCCAGACCTCAGAGTAAACCTGAAACCGGAAAGCTTCAGGCACCCGCCGTTATCTTACCCTTCCTCAACAAAATAGCTGTTTATTTATACAGTGAGTCCTGTTTCGGACTTCTCACTCCTCATTTAATCAACTGAAGCTGAACCCGTTTTTTTCTGCATGACTCAATCGTCAAAATTCTTCGCCACCAGTCAGCACTGCCATAACTTGTCACATTGCAAAAGTAGCCAAATTGCTTCAGGCACCATCAGTTCACCATCACCAAAAAAAAGAAACATTCCAGAACTTCCGCATCTCGCCCAGCCGCTCCGACTTCTATACTGAATAGAAAACGCCAACATAAGAGAAACCTATGCCATTACCCGATTTTCATGTTTCTGAACCTTTTACCCTCGGTATTGAACTGGAAATGCAGGTGGTTAATCCGCCGGGCTATGACTTAAGCCAGGACTCTTCAATGCTGATTGACGCGGTTAAAAATAAGATCACGGCCGGAGAGGTAAAGCACGATATCACCGAAAGTATGCTGGAGCTGGCGACGGATGTTTGCCGTGATATCAACCAGGCTGCCGGGCAGTTTTCAGCGATGCAGAAAGTCGTATTGCAGGCAGCCACAGACCATCATCTGGAAATTTGCGGCGGTGGCACGCACCCGTTTCAGAAATGGCAGCGTCAGGAGGTATGCGATAACGAACGTTATCAACGCACGCTGGAAAACTTTGGTTATCTCATTCAGCAGGCGACCGTTTTTGGTCAGCATGTCCATGTTGGCTGCGCCAGTGGCGATGACGCCATTTATTTGCTGCACGGCTTGTCACGATTTGTGCCGCACTTTATCGCCCTTTCCGCCGCGTCGCCATATATGCAGGGAACGGATACGCGTTTTGCCTCCTCACGACCGAATATTTTTTCCGCCTTTCCTGATAATGGCCCGATGCCGTGGGTCAGTAACTGGCAACAATTTGAAGCCCTATTTCGCTGTTTGAGTTACACCACGATGATCGACAGCATTAAAGATCTGCACTGGGATATTCGCCCCAGTCCTCATTTTGGCACGGTGGAGGTTCGGGTGATGGATACCCCGTTAACCCTTAGCCACGCGGTAAATATGGCGGGATTAATTCAGGCCACCGCCCACTGGTTACTGACGGAACGCCCGTTCAAACATCAGGAGAAAGATTACCTGCTGTATAAATTCAACCGTTTCCAGGCCTGTCGCTATGGGCTGGAAGGCGTCATTACCGATCCGCACACTGGTGATCGTCGACCGCTAACGGAAGATACCTTGCGATTGCTGGAAAAAATCGCCCCTTCCGCACATAAAATTGGCGCATCGAGCGCAATTGAAGCACTGCATCGCCAGGTCGTCAGCGGTCTGAATGAAGCGCAGCTGATGCGCGATTTCGTCGCCGATGGCGGCTCGCTGATTGGGCTGGTGAAAAAGCATTGTGAGATCTGGGCCGGTGACTAAGTCGGGAATTGCCTTACAGAAGAATATCCCTGACAATGGTGTTTTAACTTACATTTAACAATGTTATGAAACACCCTTTAGAAACCTTGACCACCGCAGCAGGCATTTTGCTGATGGCTTTCCTCTCTTGCCTGCTGCTTCCCGCCCCCGCATTGGGGCTGACGCTGGCACAAAAACTGGTGAGCACGTTCCATCTGATGGATCTTAGTCAGCTTTACACTTTATTGTTTTGTCTGTGGTTTTTAGTGCTGGGCGCTATTGAGTATTTTGTTCTGCGCTTTATCTGGCGACGCTGGTTCTCGCTGGCGGATTAAACGTCGATTATCGCCGTACTTCGCGGCATACTTTGCTTATTCTCCTTCGCCTAAAGGAACGTTTATGGATAAGCAATCACTGCACGAAACGGCGAAACGCCTGGCCCTTGAGTTACCCTTTGTCGAGCTTTGCTGGCCTTTTGGCCCGGAGTTCGATGTTTTTAAAATTGGCGGCAAGATTTTTATGCTGTCGTCGGAGCTACGCGGCGTCCCCTTTATCAATCTGAAGTCCGATCCACAAAAATCCCTGTTAAATCAGCAAATATACCCAAGCATTAAGCCAGGGTATCACATGAATAAAAAGCACTGGATTTCGGTGTATCCCGGCGAGGAAATCTCCGAAGCGTTACTTCGCGATCTGATCAACGATTCGTGGAATCTGGTGGTTGATGGTCTGGCTAAACGCGATCAAAAAAGAGTGCGTCCAGGCTAAAGCGGAAATCTATAGCGCATTTTTCTCGCTTACCATTTCTCGTTGAACCTTGTAATCTGCTGGCACGCAAAATTACTTTCACATGGAGTCTTTATGGATATCATTTCTGTCGCCTTAAAGCGTCATTCCACTAAGGCATTTGATGCCAGTAAAAAACTTACCCCGGAACAGGCCGAGCAGATCAAAACTCTCCTGCAATACAGCCCATCCAGCACCAACTCCCAGCCGTGGCATTTTATTGTTGCCAGCACGGAAGAAGGTAAAGCGCGTGTTGCCAAATCCGCTGCCGGTAATTATGTGTTCAACGAACGTAAAATACTTGATGCCTCGCACGTCGTGGTGTTCTGTGCAAAAACCGCGATGGACGATGCCTGGCTGAAGCTGGTTGTTGACCAGGAAGATGCTGATGGCCGCTTTGCCACGCCGGAAGCGAAAGCCGCGAACGATAAAGGTCGCAAGTTCTTCGCTGATATGCACCGTAAAGATCTGCATGATGATGCAGAGTGGATGGCAAAACAGGTTTATCTCAACGTCGGTAACTTCCTGCTCGGCGTGGCGGCGCTGGGTCTGGACGCGGTACCCATCGAAGGTTTTGACGCCGCCATCCTCGATGCAGAATTTGGTCTGAAAGAGAAAGGCTACACCAGTCTGGTGGTTGTTCCGGTAGGTCATCACAGCGTTGAAGATTTTAACGCTACGCTGCCGAAATCACGTCTGCCGCAAAACATCACCTTAACCGAAGTGTAATTCTCTCTTGCCGGGCATCTGCCCGGCTATTTCCCCTCAGATTCTCCTGATTTGCATAACCCTGTTTCAGCCGTCATCATAGGCTGCTGTTGTATAAAGGAGACGTTATGCAGGATTTAATATCCCAGGTTGAAGATTTAGCGGGTATTGAGATCGATCACACCACCTCGATGGTGATGATTTTCGGTATTATTTTTCTGACCGCCGTCGTGGTGCATATTATTTTGCATTGGGTGGTACTGCGGACCTTCGAAAAACGTGCCATCGCCAGTTCACGGCTTTGGTTGCAAATCATTACCCAGAATAAACTCTTCCACCGTTTAGCTTTTACCCTGCAGGGGATTATCGTCAATATTCAGGCGGTATTCTGGCTGCAAAAAGGCACCGAAGCGGCAGATATTCTGACTACCTGCGCGCAGTTGTGGATCATGATGTATGCGCTGCTTTCAGTCTTCTCGTTGCTGGATGTTATTTTGAATCTGGCGCAGAAATTCCCGGCAGCATCCCAGTTACCGCTGAAAGGGATATTTCAGGGGATTAAACTGATCGGCGCGATTCTGGTCGGCATTTTGATGATCTCGCTGCTGATTGGTCAGTCGCCAGCGATTCTGATCAGCGGTCTTGGTGCAATGGCTGCCGTGCTGATGTTGGTATTTAAAGATCCGATTCTTGGTCTGGTGGCAGGTATTCAGCTTTCCGCGAACGATATGCTGAAACTGGGCGATTGGCTGGAGATGCCGAAATACGGCGCGGATGGCGCGGTGATCGATATTGGGTTAACCACCGTCAAGGTGCGTAACTGGGACAATACCATTACCACTATTCCCACCTGGTCTCTGGTTTCTGACTCCTTTAAAAACTGGAGCGGGATGTCAGCATCCGGCGGGCGACGTATTAAGCGCAGTATCAGTATTGATGTCACCAGTATTCGTTTTCTTGATGAAGACGAAATGCAACGTCTGAATAAAGCGCATTTGTTAAAGCCTTATTTAACCAGCCGCCATCAGGAAATTAATGAGTGGAATCGCCAGCAAGGTTCTACGGAGTCGGTATTAAACCTGCGCCGAATGACCAATATTGGAACCTTTCGTGCCTATCTGAACGAATATCTGCGTAACCATCCGCGGATTCGTAAAGATATGACTTTAATGGTACGCCAACTGGCTCCAGGTGATAACGGTTTACCGCTCGAGATCTATGCGTTTACCAACACCGTGGTGTGGCTGGAATATGAAAGCATTCAGGCTGATATATTCGATCACATATTTGCGATTGTCGAAGAGTTTGGTCTGCGACTTCATCAGTCGCCAACCGGCAATGATATTCGCTCTCTGGCGGGTGCATTTAAGCAGTAATTAAAAAAACCGCTCTCATCGAATGGATGAGAGCGGACATCGTTTTGTCGGATGTAGCGTCAATGCCTTATTTCCGACGCAGCGTTTTAAATGCCACAAACAGGAATACAATCCACACCGGCAGCAGGATCGCTGACAAGCGCATATCATCCATCGTGCACATCAGCAGCAAAATCATGCCGAGGAAGGCGATGCAAAGATAGTTGCCGAACGGATAAAGCAGCGCCTTAAACTGTGTTTCACGCCCCTGACGTCGCATCGCTGCACGAAAACGCAGATGCGCCAGACAGATCATAATCCAGTTCAACAGCAGCGTTGCTACCACCAGCGCCATCAGCAGACCAAACGCTTTTTGCGGCAGCAGATAGTTGATTAACACCACCAGCGAAGTGATCGCTCCGGAAAGCATCAGCGAGTTAATCGGCACACCGCGACGGCTGACGCGAGTCAAAAACTTCGGCGCATTACCCTGCACAGAAAGGCCAAACAGCATGCGGCTGTTAGAGTAAACCCCGCTGTTATACACTGACAGCGATGCTACCAGAATGACGAAGTTCAGCGCAGAAGCTACCACGTTGCTGTCGAGATTATGGAAAATCATCACAAACGGGCTACTGTTGGATTTCACTTCCACCCACGGATAGAGCGCCAGTAAAACCACCAGTGAACCGATGTAAAACAGCAGGATGCGATACACCACCTGATTTACCGCTTTTGGAATGCTTTTTTCCGGATCGCGCGCTTCAGCGGCAGTAATCCCAATCAGCTCCAGACCGCCGAAGGAGAACATAATTACCGCCAGCGACAAAATCAGCCCATTCCAGCCGGTGGCGAAGAAACCACCGTAGCGCCAGAGGTTGTCGATACTGGCTTTCTCGCCGCCGTGACCAGAAAACAGCAGCCACAGGCCAAAGCCGATCATACCGATGATCGCCAGCACTTTAATCAGCGCAAACCAGAACTCGGTTTCGCCATATAAGCGCACGTTCACCAGGTTAACGGCGTTGATGATAATAAAGAAGGCGGCAGCCCAAATCCACGTTGGAACATCCGGGAACCAGTACTGCATATAGATGCCCGCAGCGGTCAGCTCTGCCATTCCCACCAGCACGAACATTACCCAGTAGTTCCAGCCAGAGAGGAAGCCCGCAAACGGTCCCCAGTATTTATAGGCAAAGTGGGCAAATGAACCGGATACCGGCTCCTCAACCACCATTTCGCCAAGCTGGCGCATAATCAGGAAAGCGATGATCCCGGCGACGCCGTAGCCCAGCAATACAGCCGGACCCGCCATCTGAATCGCCGGGCCAATGCCAAGAAACAGACCAGTACCAATTGCGCCACCCAACGCAATCAGTTGAATATGACGGTTATGTAATCCGCGATGAAGCGTCGGCTCTTGATTCGACGCAGTATCTTCCGATACGGTTGACGCGTTTTTCACGCCTTTCCCCTGTGTGTCTTTTTTGTTGAGGGGCACCTTTTAACATTTAGTGCCCATCGTCGCAAGACACAATCCACACGGTTAAACGGGGTATCCTGCTTTTATTTCCGTACCCGATGTCGGTGCAGCCACATCAGCTTATACGCCGCCGGGATAATAAACAGCGACAGCAAAGGTGCGGTGATCATGCCGCCAATCATCGGCGCGGCAATCCGGCTCATCACCTCTGAACCAGCCCCCGTTCCCCACAGAATCGGCAGCAGACCGGCGATAATCACCGCCACCGTCATCGCTTTCGGGCGCACGCGCAGGACCGCGCCGTGATATAACGCCTCATCCAGCTTCTGCTCGCTGAATGTTTGTGGATTATTCAACGACGGCACGGCCTCTATGGCGTGACGTAAATACATCAGCATCACCACGCCAAATTCGGCGGCGACCCCGGCGAGGGCGATAAAGCCAGTGCCCGTCGCCACGGAAAGATGAAAGCCCATCCACCACAGCAACCAGATGCCGCCCACCAGCGCAAACGGTACGCTGCTGATAATCAGCAACGCTTCGCCCACCCGACGGAACGCCAGATACAACAGCACGAAGATAATCATCAACGTCATCGGCACCATGAGTTTAAGCTTATGGTTGGCGCGCTCCAGTAGCTCGAACTGCCCGGAGAATGCCACGCTGGTGCCCGGTTTTAACTGCACTTTTTCAGCTATCGCTTTTTGCAAATCGTGAACCACCGACACCATGTCACGATCGCGGGCATCGATATAAATCCAGCTCGTCGGGCGCGCATTCTCGGTTTTCAGCATCGACGGTCCGGTAGAGACTTTAATGTCGGCCACGTCTGCCAGGGTGATTTGCTGCTTCATCGGCGTCAGGATCGGCAGCTGGCGCAGTGCCTGCGGACTATCGCGCCAGCTTTGCGGATAACGCAGATTAATTGGATAACGGGCAATCCCTTCCACCGTTTCGCCAACCATCGCCCCGCCCACCGCAGAAGTCACAAACAACTGCACATCCGCCACCGTCATACCGTAACGTGCGGCTTTTTCACGGTTAATCTCAACGTTGATATAGCGCCCACCTTCCAGCCGCTCGGCAAGCGCAGAAGCTACGCCTGGCACCGTTCGCGCTACTTCTTCAATTTGCTCAGCCATCGCGTCGATATCCGCCAGCACAGTGCCGGAAACTTTAATGCCGATGGGGCTTTTAATGCCGGTTGAGAGCATATCGATACGGTTACGAATTGGCGGCACCCACAGATTCGCCAGCCCCGGCAGCCGCACGGTGTTATCCAGTTCCTCAATGATTTTGTCCATCGTCATGCCTGGCCGCCACTGCTCCTGCGGCTTAAGCTGGATGGTCGTTTCTACCATCTCCAGCGGAGCAGTATCGGTGGCGGTTTCCGCTTTCCCGGTTTTGCCAAATACCCGCGCCACTTCAGGTACGCTCATAATTAGCTTGTCGGTTTTTTGCAGCATACTCGCCGCCTCTGCTGCGGAAATCCCCGGCAGCGTCGATGGCATATACAACAAGTCGCCTTCATTGATCTGCGGTAAAAAGTCCCCGCCAACTTTATTGAGCGGCCAGAGAACCGTCAGCACCGAAAGCGCCGCCACCAGCAGCGTGGTTTTCGGCCAGTGCAGTACTTTCAGCAACAGCGGATGATAAACACGAATCAAAAAGCGATTGAGCGGGTTACTGCTTTCCGGCGGAATTTTGCCACGGATCCAGTAGCCCATCAGGATCGGGATCACTACGATCGCCAGCAGCGCCGCACCCGCCATCGCATACGTTTTGGTGAACGCCAACGGGCCAAACAGACGCCCTTCCTGCCCTTCCAGGGTGAAGATCGGGATAAACGACAACGTGATAATCAGCAGACTGATAAATAGCGCCGGCCCCACTTCAACAGACGCATCGGTGATCACCTGCCAGCGCGTTTTATTATCCAGCGTGGCGTCAGGATGCTGGTGCTGCCACTCTTCCAGCCGTTTATGCGCATTCTCGATCATGACGATAGCAGCATCGACCATCGCCCCGACGGCAATCGCAATGCCACCCAACGACATAATATTGGCATTCAGTTCCTGGAAGTGCATGACAATAAAAGCAATACACAACCCCAGCGGCAACGAAATAATCGCCACCAGCGCCGAGCGCACATGCCAGAGAAACAGCGCACAGACTACCGCCACCACAATAAACTCTTCCAGCAACTTGCCGCTGAGGTTGTCGATGGCGCGGTCAATGAGCTGGCTGCGATCGTATGTTGTAACTATCTCCACGCCTTCCGGCAGACTACTTTTCAGCGTTTCCAGTTTGTCCTTCACGGCGGCGATCACTTCTCGGGCGTTTTTGCCGGATCGCAGGATCACCACCCCGCCCGCCACTTCGCCTTCGCCGTTTAGTTCGGCAATGCCCCGGCGCATCTCCGGGCCAATCTGGACCTTCGCAACATCGCGCAGATAAACGGGCACGCCATTTTCACTGGCTTTTAAAACGATGTGATTAAAGTCGTCGAGCGTTTGCAGATAGCCGCTGGCGCGCACCATATATTCCGCTTCCGCCAGTTCGATCGACGAACCGCCCGCTTCCTGGTTTGAAGCATCCAGCGCGCTTTTTACTTCGGCGAGACTGATGCCATACTGCGCCAGGCGCTGGGGATCGATAACCACCTGATACTCTTTCACCACACCGCCCACCGACGCCACTTCCGCAACGTCAGGGATGGTTTTCAGCTCATATTTGAGAAACCAGTCCTGTAATGAGCGTAAATCGGCCAGATCGTGCTTACCGCTGCGATCCACCAGTGCATATTCATAGATCCAGCCAACACCCGTGGCATCTGACCCCAGCTCGGCGCTGACTCCCGCAGGCAGCTTACCCTGTACCTGGTTGAGGTACTCCAGCACCCGCGAACGCGCCCAGTACGGATCGGTGCCATCTTCGAAAATGACATACACATAAGAGTCGCCAAACTGTGAGAAACCGCGCACAGTCTTCGCGCCAGGCACCGACAACATGGTGGTGGTTAGCGGATAAGTCACCTGATTTTCAACGATTTGTGGTGCCTGACCGGGATAGCTGGTTTTAATAATAACCTGCACATCGGAGAGATCCGGCAGCGCATCCACTGGCGTATTAATGATGGTCCAGGTGCCCCAGATGCTCAGAAACAACGCGCCTATCAGCACCAAAAAACGGTTCGCCACCGAGCGACGAATAATCCATTCAATCATTGGTTATTCCCTCAATGCGCATGGGTAGCACTTTCAGAGCGCATCCGCTCCAGTGCGCCAGAAATATTGGCTTCGGAATCAATCAGGAACAGGCCGCTGGAAACCACCTTTTCACCTTCCGCCAGACCAGAGCGTAATGCGGTGACGCCTTGCGATGCCTGGAAAACAGTAACGCGTTTCGGTACAAAGCGCCCGTCGGCATCAACGGTAATCACCCGCTGTTCGCTGCCGGTATCAATCAGCGCTTGTGACGGAATGAGCAGCATCGGTTCGCTGGCGGTGTTGAGTTGCAACCAGGCGTTCATGCCCGGTTTTAGCGCCTCGTCGGCGTTGTCGACTTCCAGACGCAGCTGCAGCGTGCGGGTCGCGGCATCCACGCCAGGTAGCAGCGTCCATTTGCGGATGGTGAGTGTTTTATCCGGTCGCGCCGGAACGGTGAGGGTAAACTGCGAGGCATCTTTCACCAGCCAGGCGATAGACTCCGGGATCGCAGCAGTGACCCACACCGGGTCCATACCCTGAATTTTCGCTACCACGTTATCTTTGGCGATATTCATTCCCGCGCGCAGATCAAACGCGGTGATCACGCCATCAATGGGCGCTTTGAGCGTAAAGCGAGTCTGGATTTTTTGCGTGGCGATCAGGCGGCGAATATCCGCCTCCGGCATTCCCGCCAGTCGCAGCCGCTCAAGAATGCCTTCAGTCTGGGTCGCCGTACCGCCGGTTTCGCGCAGCAGTAAATACTCACTCTGCGCTTCCACCCAGTCAGGAATGGTCAGGTCGAGAAGCGGTGTGCCCTTTTGTACTTTATCGCCCACGGTAAGCGGATACACCTTGTCGATAAACCCGGCAGCGCGAGCCTGCACAATGGCATACTGATACTCGTTGTAACTGACATTCGCCGGGAAACTCTGGGCAAAAGTCAGCGGTCCGCGCGTGACGGTAGCCGTTTTCACCCCCAGATTCTGCGTCTGAGTCGGGTCAATGCGCACACCAAACGCAGAACTCTCTTCATCGGCATATTTCGGCACCAGATCCATATCCATAAACGGCGATTTACCTGGTTTATCGAACCGCGTATTGGGATACATTGGGTCGTACCAGAATAAGATTTTACGTTCTGCGGTCGACGTTTTTTCTGCAGGCGGTTCCGCCTTTGCAACCCAGGTAAAACCTGCCGCAGAAATAATACCGCCCGCGATCATGCTGCCGATAATAAGCGCGATTTTTTTCATCTCATTAAACCTGGGTTACTGGCTGACTTTAATATCCTGTAATAAAGAAAGGTTGCCCTGCTGGACAAAATTAAACGCCACTTTGTCGCCGGTTTTAATTTCACTCATTTTCGTCTGCGGGGTGATGGTAAAGCGCATGGTCATCTCCGGCCAGTTCACGGCAGCAATCGGATCGTGATGGATGGTGATTTTTTTGCTTTCCAGATCAATACCCTTTACCACGCCGGTGATGCTGCCAACTTACTGATTTAGTGTATGATGGTGTTTTTGAGGTGCTCCAGTGGCTTCTGTTTCTATCAGCTGTCCCTCCTGTTCAGCTACTGACGGGGTGGTGCGTAACGGCA
>NZ_JAENDM010000078.1:0-11276 GCF_019375075.1 Escherichia sp. XD33 | reverse complement strand
CACACCGGAAGCGACTTCACTGAGAACTGCGCCGATTTTGGTTTCAAATACGCCGCCGTCCAGCTCCCCGATAAATGCCTGCACATCAGTACTGCGTTCGCTAGCCATTTTGCTGCTCCTCATCATATCGACCCTGTAAGGTCGGTTAGTTTCTCCACAAAACAGAGAAGAACACCTGCGGTGGCAGCCGCCCGGATGGATTGGGTTATGAGCCCGTCGTCCGGTGATGCTCTTCTCTGTTTTGTAAAAAGAGCGGTACCAGCCGGAAGCAAGGGTACAAACTGGTACCGCCAAAGCAGTGGCTGTTGTGGTGGGGTTGTCACTCAGGCGTATGGTCAACCTGACAATCCGGTGTCCTCAACGGGGAAAGAGTAACCCCGCCATACTTACCGCCGCGCCATTTCGCGGATTACCACAACGCTGAGAGCACTTAGCCAGTTACGGCACCACACTTTGTCGCGGCTCCATAAATGCCCTCATCGTTGCACCCTGGTCTCTTCCCAGGCGTCAAACCGAATCGCCACGCTGGTTAGGCGTCTTATCAGCATCATCATTGACTTGCACATTCCGGCTACCTGGTTTGTTTGCCCGAGCAAGGAGTGGATTGTCCCCTTTAACGTCCCCAGACCGCTAACGACGCATGTGCCATACGCCGTGTTACAACCAAATTTTGTTTTAATCTTGCCTGTGTTATGTTTCTTTTAGATACATTATGTATCTCATGGGTACATTGTCAAGTATAAAAAAACCTGCCGAAGCAGGTTCATAAATATTGATTAGGCCTTTATTGTGTATCTTCTTGGTTTTCCCGAGAAAATCACTGTACCAATTATAGAGCAATTACCGTTAATCTTAATGTAAGGCTCAGGCCAGTTTGGGTTTAATGCTTTGAGATAACGCTGTGTTCCATCTTCTATCAATCGCTTGAAGGTGGTTTCGCCTGTATCGTGCATCAATGCAATAACGTCGTCACCGTGGCAGGCAGGGACTTCGGGATCAACAAAAATCATGTCTCCAGGGCGGTACTCATCAATCATTGAATCACCAATCACCCGCAAGATATAAGTCATTTCGCCACAGGGTACAGGGCAGGGATACGTTTCTGCTGTGCTCAAATCAACCTCAGAATAGCCAACTTCTTTCCATGCTCCGGCCTGTACCCATGATATGACAGGGACTAACGTTATTTGTTTGTTAGTGATTGAAACATCAGGTTTTTTTGTGATGTTCGTTGTCTGGTGTTCTTGATCAAGCCATCCGACAGGCAGGTCGAAACATTTTTCGATGTGCCGTGCCATGCTGTCACCGATATTTTTAGTAGCGCCATCCCCCATAAACCTGCTGGTTTGGGTTGGCTCGCGATCAATCATGGTGGCAAAGGATGAATTTCCGCCAACACCATCTCTCAGTTTTCTGGCGTTAGACCGCCGGATGTCATGGATTGTTTTCATAACGAAATTAAAACCTTTGTACCGATAAGGTACAAGTATCTTGAAGGTTCATTTCAATCATGTAATATGTATACCGGAGGTACATATTGTATGAAAGCGTATTGGGACTCTTTAACCAAAGAACAGCAGGGCGAGTTGGCCGGAAAAGTTGGCTCAACACCTGGCTACTTACGGCTGGTTTTCAATGGTTATAAAAAAGCCAGTTTTGTGCTGGCGAAAAAACTTGAGCAATGCACGTCAGGTGCAATTACGAAATCTGACTTAAGACCGGATATCTATCCGAAAGATTAACAGAACACCTTCAATTTTTAACCACAGAACGATGAGGCTAACCGTGGGTAAGTATCACTGGAAAGTAGAAAAACAGCCTGAGTGGTACGTGAAAGCTGTCAGAAAAACTATCGCAGCGTTGCCGGGTGGTTACGCTGAAGCAGCTGACTGGCTGGATGTAACAGAGAACGCATTATTTAACCGCCTTCGTGCCGATGGCGATCAGATTTTCCCGCTGGGATGGGCAATGGTTTTACAGCGCGCGGCTGGCACTCACTACATTGCGGATGCTGTCGCACAGTCTGCTGGTGGGGTGTTTGTATCGCTTCCTGAAATTGAGGAAGTAGAGAACGCCGATATAAACCAGCGCCTGCTGGAAGTCATCGAACAGATCGGGAGTTACTCAAAGCAGATTCGTTCGGCAATCGAAGATGGGGTAGTGGAGCCACACGAGCAGACAGCAATTAATGATGAGTTGTATCTGTCAATTTCGAAGCTCCAGGAGCATGCAGCACTGGTCTACAAAATCTTTTGCGCTCCAGAAAAGAGTGACGCCCGCGAGTGTGCAGCTCCGGGCGTCGTGGCGTTTTGTGTCTGTGGAGAAACTAACGCATGAACAGTTTAACGGCAAATAACCGTTTGTCGCAACAGCTGGTGGTCAGCGTCGCTGAACACCTGTTGTTACGGCATGAATGCAGATTACCAAATCACCTGGCTGTAAGTAACCACAGAGAACTTTACCTGACTGTGGGGGGCGAGTTGTGCAGGAACTTAACCGCTGGTTTCGTGATGGAAGAGGGCTTTATGTCCATGTTATTCGTTGGGAGCCAGAAACACAGCGCGTTATCTATCTTCGCAAAGACTACCCGCATGAGTGCTTTAGTCCTTTGTGGAAATTCAGGCGTGATTTTGTTGAGTGTGAAGGACCACCAGCACATTGATTCTGCCATTCCGGGACGTTACACTGTTCAGGCACCTTATAAAGCGGGTGCCGGGATTGGCGTCCTGGAAATGTTATCGGCGATATATGACGCGCCAGCGTCTTTTTTATCGTCTGCGTCTGCGCACACCCAAATTATGGTGGGCTGGACGGGGGCACCGAAAGGTGCGCCGGTTTCCGATAACGCCGGTTACGCCAACCCCGTTCAGTTCACCACCAGCGAAATTGGCGTTTCCGGTGGTGAAGGTAATTCACTGTTATCGGAGGCTGCCATCATGGCTACTGTCCCAGCCCTCACTCGTCTGAATGATGAAGACTTACATAAACTCAGTTATGTAACAACTGCACTACGTGCTCTGCGCAAGGTAACTCTTTCGGATCCGCAGGCGCATCAGGTTCTGGTAGAAACCCTTCTTAACTTGCAGGCTGAACGTATCCGTTTGGCGGATAAGGTTAATTTTCATATTCACCGTCTCCTGAATATCAGCGGAGGGCATCGTCATGCTTAATCCGTTGATCCTCAATATTTGCCGTTTGCTTCAGCGTAAAAAAACATCAATTCCTACAGTTGGGCAGTGGTACACCACGCCTGCAGGGCATGTTCTACGTGTTAGCCTGGTTGACCGTGAATGTCAGAAGGTGGTTTGTGAACCGCTGGGCCGTAATTACCGCGTCAGTATGCCGCTTATAGCCTTTCGCTCCGGAAAAAACATGAAGCATCTCGGAGGTGCAGCATGAGTATGGAGCTGATGGTTAAAGCGATGAAAATTCGAGTGGGTAATCCATTGCGAAAACTGGTTCTGATCAAGCTGGCTGATAATGCCAGCGATCAGGGTGAGTGCTGGCCCAGCTACCAGCATATTGCTGACCAGTGCGAGATTAGCAAACGTTCTGTGATGAATCATATTGCGGCCCTTTGTGAGTCCGGGCTGGTAAAAAAAGTCACCCGGAAAGGTGAAAAAGGTAACTCAAGTAATATCTATCTCCTTCATCTTGATGGTGCAGGAGATTCACTAGGGGGTAGTGCAAATAATTCACTATCTGGTGCAGCAAATTCACCAGGTAGTGCAGGAGTTGCACCAGGGGGTAGTGCAGGAGATTCACCCAGAACCAGTCACTCTTTTGAACCAGTCAAAGAACCAGTCAATGAACCAATAGCTGTTGGTGCATCAGTTGATGAGTCCGTGCGAGTTCGTTCAAACCGACCGGAATATTCTCCGGAGTTTGAGCAGGCATGGCTGGCATATCCCAAACGTGCTGGTGGCAATTCAAAATCTGCAGCCTTCAAAGCCTGGAAAGCCCGTTTGAATGAGGGGGTAAACCCCGAAACCATGCTGGAAGGTGTGAAACGCTATGCGGGCTGGGTATCTGCGATGGGTAACAGCGGCACACAATTTGTGAAACAGGCTGTCACGTTCTTTGGTCCGGATCGTCATTTCGAAGAATCCTGGGAAGTTCCTGCGGTATCTGCAGCCAGACGTGAGGACCCGTACTTCAAATCCAGTTACGACAACGTGGACTACAGCCAGATCCCGGCAGGATTCAGGGGGTGATCATGAGTCTTTTGAATGACGTTCAGAAATTCATTGAAGCCCATCCGGGGTGTACTTCCGGAGACATTGCGGATGCTTTTGCAGGTTACTCACGGCAGCGCGTACTGCAGTCAGCAAGCAAGTTACGTCAGAGTGGGCGTGTGGCTCACCGTTGTGAAGGGGATACACGCAGACATTTCCCGCGCCTGACTGAGAGAGCGCAGGAGCCGGAACCACAACCAGTTCGTGAAACCAGACCTGTGCGCAATTTCTATGTCGGCACTAACGATCCCCGGGTGATTTTGTGCCTGACCCGCCATGCTGAAGAACTGGAGTCAAGAGGCTTATACCGTCGTGCTGCAACCGTGTGGATGGCGGCATTCCGTGAAAGCCACTCCCAGCCAGAACGAAACAATTTTCTGGCGCGTCGTGAGCGGTGCTTACGGAAAAGCAGCAAGCGCGCTGCATCGGGTGAAGAGTGGTATCTGTCAGGGAATTACGTGGGGGCTTAATGAGTAATAAATATTGCCAGGCGCTGGTGGAACTGCGGAACAAACCAGCCCATGAACTGAAGGACGTGGGCGATCAGTGGCGCACGCCGGACAACATTTTCTGGGGAATTAACACCCTGTTTGGCCCGTTTGTTCTGGATCTGTTCACTGACGGTGATAACGCCAAATGTGCTGCGTATTACACGGCGGAAGACAACGCGCTGGCGCATGACTGGTCAGAACGTCTTGCGGAGCTTAAAGGTGCTGCCTTTGGTAATCCCCCATACAGCCGCGCCAGTCAGCATGAGGGGCAATACATCACCGGCATGCGTTACATCATGAAGCATGCCAGTGCCATGCGTGATAAGGGCGGGCGCTATGTTTTCCTGATCAAAGCTGCCACCAGCGAAGTTTGGTGGCCGGAAGATGCAGACCATATTGCTTTTATTCGCGGGCGTATTGGTTTTGAACTGCCTGCCTGGTTTATCCCGAAGGATGAGAAGCAGGTGCCGACAGGAGCGTTCTTCGCTGGTGCTATTGCTGTTTTCGACAAGACCTGGAAGGGACCGGCAATCAGCTACATCGGGCGCGATGAACTTGAGGCATGTGGTGAGGCCTTTCTGGCGCAGGTTCGCCAGCAGGCGGAAAAACTGGTCAGGGAGATGGCGGCATGACGACGTTAACTCAATGCCAGCAGCAGGTGCTGGATATGCTGATTTCTTACCAGAAAGAACGTGGCCTCCCGCCAACCAATCAGGAGGTGGCAACCATGCTGGGATACCGTTCAGTGAATGCAGCGGTGGAGCATCTTCGCGCACTGGAGAAAAAAGGCGTCATCACGATAAAGCGTGGCGTGGCCCGGGGGATCACGCTTCATACCGCAGTGAAGGACGACGACAGCGAAGCGGTCGGTATCATCCGCGCACTGCTTGCCGGTGAGGAGAACGCTAGGTTGCGTGCAGCCCACTGGTTACATGAGAGGGGCCTGAAAGTATGAAGTTGATCCTTCCTTTCCCGCCCAGTGTGAACACGTACTGGCGACACCCCAACAAAGGGGCATTTGCTGGTAAGAGCCTGATAAGCAAGGCGGGGCGAAAATTTCAGAGCGCGGCGTGCGCAGCAATAGTTGAGCAGTTACGTCGTCTGCCGAAACCAACGTCGGCACCTGCTTCAGTGGAGATCGTGTTGTTTCCTCCGGATAACCGGATCCGCGATCTGGACAACTATAACAAGGCTCTGTTTGACGCCCTGACCCACGCGGGTGTGTGGGAAGACGACAGACAGGTGAAAAGAATGCTGGTGGAGTGGGGACCGGTTATCCCGAAAGGGAAGGTCGAGATCACTATCAGTAAGTATGAGAAACCGGCGGGTGCAGCCGCCTGATTAAGAGGAGAAACGAAGTATGAATAATCTGATGGTCATTGATGGTATTGAAGTTCGTCGTGATGCTTATGGGCGTTACAGCCTGAACGATCTACACAGGGCTGCCGGTTCTCTGGATAAGCATAAGCCTGCATTCTGGCTCCGCAATGAGCAAACTGAACGTTTAATAAGCGAGTTGCAGATTTGCAACTCGGTCAATATAGAGCCAGTTAACGTTATTCGTGGCGGAAATAACCAGGGGACGTATGTCTGCAAAGAACTGGTGTATGCCTATGCAATGTGGATCAGTCCGTCATTCCATCTGAAGGTGATCCGTACTTTCGATATGGTAACCAGCGCACCGGAAAAATTATCCGGGCAGGCTGCTGACAAGATGCAGGCTGGTGTGATTCTGCTGGACTTTATGCGCCGGGAGTTAAACCTGTCTAACTCATCTGTGCTTGGTGCCTGTCAGAAACTCCAGG
Organism: Escherichia sp. XD33; assembly: GCF_019375075.1. Taxonomy (NCBI): domain Bacteria; kingdom Pseudomonadati; phylum Pseudomonadota; class Gammaproteobacteria; order Enterobacterales; family Enterobacteriaceae; genus Escherichia; species Escherichia sp. XD33. The sequence continues at coordinate 4,745 of NZ_JAENDM010000078.1, read as the reverse complement.
AGGCTGTTGGCTTACCGAATCTGGCACCGCGCTATGCCATTGATGCTCCTGCTGACGCGCCTGATGGCTCAAGTCGCCCCACGCTGTCGCTAAGTGCACTGCTGAAACAGTATGGTATCCGCCTGACGGCTAATCAGGCATATCACCAGATGGTGAAGCTGGGGATCGTCGAGCAGCGCGAACGATACAGCCGTACCGCGATTAACAACATCAAAAAATTCTGGTCGCTGACGGCGAAAGGCTGCATGTTCGGCAAGAACATCACCAGTCCTGCAAATCCGCGCGAGACGCAGCCGCACTTCTTCGAATCCCGATTCCCTGAGCTGTTAAAGCTGCTCGATACCGTTCATTGAGGTGACCGTGAGAGCACTACTGACCCCTGAAATTGCCCCGCGTATGGGGATCGTATTGTTCAGACCAGGTTCAGAGCTGATGCCCCTGTTTATGCAGGGGCGTGTCCTGCTGGAGCCTGAGCCGGAACGTTATTCATCTTTCGCCAGTGGTGCCGTTCCGGCGGCATCACAACCGCTGGCGGATGATCCTGCCGTTCGGGCCGTGTTCCGCAATGAGGCAGTGATCCGTCGTGCTGGTGGCGTGGAATGTCTTGAAAGCTGGTTACTTCGTGAAAAAGGCTGCCAGTGGCCTCATTCCGACTGGCACAGCGAGAACATGACCACAATGCGACACGCTCCGGGTGCAATCCGTCTGTGCTGGCACTGCGATAACCAGTTGCGCGATCAGTTCACGGAACGGCTGGAATCAATGGCAACGGATAACTGTACCCGCTGGGTGTTGTCTGTTGTGCGTCGGGATCTCGGTTTTGATGATAGTCACGTTGTGACAATGCCGGAACTGTGCTGGTGGCTGATTCGTAATGACCTGGCGGATGCCTTACCAGAAAGTGCAGCCCGTAAGGCACTGAGATTACCGAAGCCTGTTGTGCCGTCTGTCACCCGGGAAAGTGACCTTGTGCCTTCGGTTCCTGCCACCAGCATCATCCAGGATAAAGCGAAAAAGGTGCTGGCGCTGAAAGTGGATCCGGAGTCGCCGGAGTCTTTTATGTTACGCCCAAAACGTCGCCGCTGGGTTAATGAAAAGTACACGCGCTGGGTTAAGACACAGCCGTGTGCATGTTGTGGAAAGCCTGCTGATGATCCCCACCACCTGATAGGTCACGGTCAGGGTGGAATGGGAACAAAAGCGCATGATCTCTTTGTGTTGCCTTTGTGCAGAAAGCATCACGACGAGCTGCACGCGGATACCGTGGCATTTGAAGAGAAGTATGGCTCCCAGCTGGAGCTGATATTTCGTTTTATCGATCGCGCGCTGGCAATTGGTGTGCTGGCCTGATTTTTGTGGAGAAAGTTGATGCATGATATGTATGAAGTTTTAGACCGCTGGGGAGCGTGGGCTGCAGCAGATAACAGTGGTGTGGACTGGCAGCCGATAGCAGCAGGCTTTAAGGGGCTTTTACCTCATGGTAAAAAAATACGCCTTCAGTGTGATGATGATGAAGGCATCATGATAGACGGCTGTGTTGCCCGCCTGTATAAGTATAAACCAGACGAATATGAGCTGATCATTGCTCACTTCGTTATAGGTATTTCACTGCGTTCTATTGCGAAGAGACGCAGATGCTCAGATGGAACAATCCGGAAGCAATTGCAGACTGCGTTAGGTTTCATTAATGGGGTTATGTACATGCTCAAGTAATATTTGGCATTAATTTAAATAAAATACCGATGATGCCTATGAATGTAGGCATCCATGCTAGTGATAATAAACTGTCAAGCACCTTATGACAAAAATCCTCATTGTCATTTAATTTTTTAATAGCCTCTTCTAAGCTCTCTTTAAGATCGCTGGTGTCATCCTTTATTCTATATCTTAATTGTCCAAAAAGTATTTCTTTAGAGTGTGAAATACGAGCAAGTTGTTTTTTTTGTGACACAATCATTGCGGATGTTATTATTGCTGTGATAATCAATCCAATTAAAGCAATAATCCAATCAGCTTTTGTTGTTAATTTGAAAATAGCAATTGAACCAGCTAGTGAAATAGGTATTGCAAGAGCTTTGTTAGAAATTTCTGAAATTATTTTTGACAGTTTTTCTGAGTAATCGAGTTCAGCATCAACAACTTCTTTCCTTGCTTTATGAAAAGAAAATGCCGACATATAAGCAGCTAAGTTGTTCGTATAAAGTTCGCATATGAAATCCCACTTGTTAATTAACTCGACAAAGGAATTTCCATTTTTATTAACATACTCAATAACTGTGTTTCTGAAAGTGTTAATCTTTTCAATATGATGGGCATCAGTAGTAGCTTCACTACTTACTAATGTTTTAACTAACTGAGTATTTACTGTTTTATCATTAAAAATTTCTTCTGTAATATTTGTTTCAATTACAGCAGAAGAAGATTTAGACTCTGAGTTTAAAATAAAGACTAAACGATAAAATGTACCTTTGCTATCTTTTTTTATATCATGGAAATGAGCAAGCATGGAAAGAGCATTGATTAGCTCACAAATGTCCTCAATTTTTTGGATATAAGAAGGTTTTGGTGTTTCTAATGAATAGAAATCATCCTCTATAATATAGAAATACTCTGGCATTATGCCTTTCTTGAGCGTGTTTATTTTTACAAACTCGTTTTTATTTTTATAAAAACGATTCGCACTTCCTTGTGAAATTTTAAACGAGTATGTAAGAAAATTTCCCTTTGCAGGAAAGTCTTCATAATCATAAATTAAATGACCATCCACCTCTATTTCGTCAGCTGTACCAGCTTGAAAAGTAGGGTTCAAAATTCTTTTGAACAATGATTTTACGTCTGCATTATAAGCTATACGCGCAGAAAACTTAGCCCCGTCAAAATGAGGATAGCTTGATAATCTATACAGATTAACTATTATACTAAAATCATTCATTCTTTATCTTCTTCATTACTCGGGTTATCAGTTTCTTTCAACGCTCTTCTTATCTTAGTTAATGCCTCAACAGGCAAATTATTAAATGTTAGGCTTTGGTTTTCGTCATCATAATATATTTTAGCATCAGTTGTGACACCGAGTAAATCCTTGTCGAAGTGAAAGCTCAATGATGGGGTTTTATATATCACATTGCGGATTTTATCTAAGGAGTTTTTATTGATTACGAACTCTGATGGGATTCTGACTTCCTCACTATTGAGGTGTTTCATTAATTTATCAACAAGTTCTGTTTTTTCTTCCTCTTTTAAATAGGACATATGGCCTGAAGCAAGCGATTCGATATCAGAAAGCCTTGCAGAGTGCTCGTTGTCAAATTGCTTTTCTAAGTATTTGATAACATCATTTCTAAATGACTCTGCTTGATTTTTTAAAAGAGGTTCTTTCTTAAAGAAACGCCTTATTTCATCTGGTAACTTACGGGTTGCACCTGCTGAAGCAATCCCCTTGTCACATCCTAATGCTGCTATAAAATATGCTGCCGCTGACTGTCCCGTAGTTTTGCTTATAAAGCTTAGATAACTTAAGTCTGTTTTTTTTAAGTCATCTGCTTTTTGGTATTCTTCATAATATCTGAAATTTATTTTTGCTGCTTGGTTAATATTACCAAGTTCTAAGTGAATCATTTCCTCTGGCTCTAAATTTTCACTAATAGTTACGCCATTAGTTTTTTTGATCATTGTAACCAATAGATAACGGAAACCAGATAAAATATAATCAGTAAAAACAACATATCCTCCAGAAGCCCAAATCTGCTCTTGAGCAGATTTATACATTTGTTTCATAACTTCCTTCGATAATTCAATGAAATCACTTGAAACAGATTGTTGAACTAAAGAGTATTTATGAAATAGTTCTGGTATAGGGCCTTGCTTTGTTTTATTTTTAATAAAAACACCATAATGCGCTGAGTTCCCTTTTGAACCATACAAATCAATAACACCGTCTACTAATTTTTTTACTATATCATTTGTTTTATCTAGTTCTGTATCACGAAGATTGTATGGTTTGGAGTGATCGAAGTCTTTATTAGATTCTTTTAAGAGCTCATGAACGATTACGTGGCGTATGCTTGCTTTGCTCATTTTTTTGGTCAATTCCATGCGGTTAAGCTAACAATTGTAAAGAGCATAATAAATTACTAACGCGTACGCAAAAACTATCATAATCTGTTAAGAGTGGTTACTTCGCCACACAGCTTAAACCCGCCGTCGAGCGGTTTTTTTGTACCTGTAAACCAAGAGCAGTACGGTAAACACGCTGGTGGTCGTGAATACTGACTTTTTATCTTGCTGGCTTTTTAGACAAGAGTTATTGGTATGTCATGTTAACCAGAAGGGAAAAAGACATGCTAAAACAGCAAGATATGACAGAAACGGCGAAAGTTGTTTTTAATGAATTAAGCATCGAACCGGCAACAGTCGGGGAGATTGCACAAAACACATACCTTTCACGCGAACGCTGTCAGTTAATACTGACCCAGCTGGTTATGGCGGGGCTGGCAGATTACCAGTTCGGCTGTTACAGACGCCTTCAGCAATGAAGGGATTTTAATTTGTGAAAATGGGCGGCTGGTGGGTGTTGGTAGCACCTGCCAGCCATTCGCTCATGCTTACTGGTCACAAGCGAACCATGGCCCACTGCTTTAGCGCAAAAGCAGAGTGAGCCTACCAGAGTTACGCTTACTGATCCATGAAAAATACTGTAAAAATAAACAGTGTTGATTTAATCAACGCTGATTGCCTGCATTTTA
>NZ_JAENDM010000077.1:0-11530 GCF_019375075.1 Escherichia sp. XD33 | reverse complement strand
TTATCGCTGCCGGGTACGTTCGTACGGGCATGAAGATACCCTGCGCTCAGTGTGGACTGGTGTTCAGACGCCCATGCAGGCGTACCTGATACGGCCAGACAGATGGCTGCGGACAAAATAGCTGCATAAACTTTACGCATAATTACCTCTCGCTTTTCTGCAATAAAAAAGGCGCCATTTCTGGCGCCCGTATCTGGGTTATAAAATTCAGCTGATACTGATGCCTGCGGTGGCTTTCTTCATCACCACAACCAGCAAATCGCTGATACTTGCTGTGGGATACCAGTCATTCACCAGCCATGCTGACACCGAAAACTCCAGCGTCGTGTGACCGTGACCGGCAGGCATATCAATAACGCCACTGTAAATCAGCGTATTATCCAGCGCGGTACGGTTATAAATTTCAGCACCGTTTTTCCGCACTATCAGACGGCATGAGGAGTAAATATCAGTATGCTCTCTCTCATGTTTAGCGCCGCTGAATGCCACCGCCGGAATAACAATCTGCCGGTCAAACGGCTGATCGTCATAAATCCTGACGGTAATGGTCCCTGATGGCCACCGCTCCGGTGCCCGGGAGTCCCGCGGGAAAGCCTTACCCACTGTTTTGACAATATCGCCTTCAATCTGGTTCGCGGACAGTTTTCCCAGAACCCGACAGTTCTCGTTAATCGTGACGTTGTTGAGCGTCCCGGAGTTCGCATTCACGTTACCGCTGATATCGGCATTTTTCGCCGTCAGCCGCCCATCCGGTGTCAGGGAAAATGCCGGAGGATTACCGCCGCTGGTAATGGTCGGAGCCGTCAGGCGTTTCAGGAACACGTCGTTCATGAATATCTGATCGCCCTGACCAACAAACATTGGTCTTGTGTTGCCATTAGACGGATCAATAAACGCGATACGGTTAGCGGCAACCAGGAACTGGCTCAGTTTGCCTTCCTCCGTGTCCTCCATGCTGAGGCCAATACCCGCGACATAATGTTTGCCGTCCTCGGTCTGCTCAATTTTGACGCCCCACATGGCATTCCACTTATCGTTGGCGTCCTTCCACTCTTTCGAAAACTCCTCCAGTTTGCTGGCGTTATCTTCCGTCAGCTCAAAGTTTTCCAGCAGTTCCTTTCCGAGATGCGTTTTATTGATCAACCCTTTATAAAAATTCAGATAACCTTCCGCATCATCGCTCGCCCGACCGACGGCCTCCACAAATGCCGATTTACCAACGGTATTCACGCTGCGGATATAAAAGTAATAATCATAACCCGGCTTAATATTGCTACTGGCAGCTATCCAGTACAGCGCCGTGCCAAGATAGCGGGCTGTGGTTTCAACCTGCCTGATATCGGTAATCCGCTTTTCCGAGAACCAGAACTCAAACTGCACCGTCGGGTCATATACAGCCAGTTTCGGGACCGCTGTTATCTGAAAATACCCTGGTATCAGTTCAATAGTGACAGGCGCTGCCGGTGCCGCAATCCGGAATGATACCGACGCCGGATCACCCTGCTGCCCCCAGGCATTTACCGCCCTGACTGTCAGCCTGTAGTTCCCCAGCGCCAGTTGCCTGAAGCGGTATGTGGTTTCCGCCGTCCGGGCCGTGCTGACCAGCAGCTCACTGCCGTCATCCGCTGCCACGGTCAGGCGAAGCAGGAAACTCACGCCCTTCACCACCTTCGGCGTGTCCCAGCGCGCCAGCACCTGATATTCCCCGCTGTCTGCGGTGACTTCGGCGGTCAGGTGCTGCACCGCTGGCGGCGTGACACCATTCACCGTGCCGCTCTGGTCGCCGTCAAAGTGCGCCCCGTTATCCACGATGGCCTCTTTTTCCGGTACATGCTGCACGGCGGTGATGGCATACGTGCCGTCATCGTTCTCACGGATACTCACACAGCGGAACAGGCGCTGACGCAACGTCGGCAACTTCAGCCCCCACACACTGTATTCTGCAACGCCATCAGGAACCCGGTTCACTTTCACCTTAAGTCCGTCGGTGACGGACTGAACCTCCACGCTGACCGGATTACCACTTCCGTCAACCAGGCTTATCAGCGTGGTACCGGAGGATGGCAGCGTGATTTCACGGTCGAGCGTCAGCGTCCGGGTCTGGCTGTTCACCGCCAGCACGCGACCACCGGTGCTGATACCGGCATAGTCATCATCGCAGATTTCAATGACATCGCCCGGTACATGGCGAAGCCCTTCAGCACCCACGCTGAAATCCACGGTCTGCGTCTCCAGCAGTTCCGTTTTAATCAGCCACAGCCCGGCGCGGTGTGCCTGCCCCCGGCTGGTACAGCCAAAGGCATCCATCTTCGTGACATTACGACCGTAACGGGCAATGGCCTGCGTATCTTCAACAAGCTCTGTCGCCGTCTCCCAGCCGTTGTTCGGGTCAATCCAGTTCACCTCAACGGCATTATGGCGGTCCTTCAGGGCGCTGAAGCTGTAGCGGAACGGCGCGCCATCATCCGGCATCACCACATTACTGCGGTTATAGGTCCACACCTTATCTGATGGTCGGTCCTGCACGAACGTCAGCGTCTGCCCGTTCCATACCGGCATACAGCGCATCGCCGAGCAGAAATCACTGAGCACATCCCACGCCTTACGCTGCGTGGTCAGGTAGGCATTACAGGTGATGCGCGGCTCCGTGCCGCCAAAACCGTCCGGCACTGACTGGTCGCAGTACTGGCCGATGACATACAGCGCCCATTTATCCACATCCGCCGCACCAAGACGTTTCCCCATGCCGTAGCGCGGGTGGGTCAGCATATCCCACAGACACCAGGCCGGGTTGTTGCTGTATGCCGGCTTAAACGTTCCGTCCCAGATACCGCTGTATTGCCGCGTCTGCGGGTTATAGTTCGACGGCACCTGCAGAATGCGCCCGCGAAGATGATAATTACGGCTCACCTGCTGGCTGCCGAACTGCTCCGAGTCCACCTGCACGCCGACCAGTGCCGTGTTCGGGTAGCACTGTTTCACATCGATGATTTCGGTGTATGACGACCAGAGCGTTTTGTTCTGCAGCTGGTCTGTGGTGCTGTCCGGCGTCATCCTGCGCATCCGGATATTAAACGGGCGCGGCGGCAGGCTACCCACCACCACCGAGGCCAGATACTGCGAGGTGGTTTTGCCCTTAATGGTGATGTCTTTTTCCGTCACCCAGCCACCGTTACGTTGTATCTGAACCAGCAGACGGACTTCCGACGGATTCCTGTCACCCTTTGAGGTGGTTTCCACCAGTGCCTGTACACCGAAGGTAAAGCGCAGACGGTCGATGTTTGCAGACGTAATGGTGCGGGTGATCGGCGTGTCATATTTCACTTCCGTACCCAGCACCGTCTCGGAGCCGGAGGATTCAAACCCCTCCGGCGGTGTCTGCTCCTGCTCACCGGCACGGAACACCACCGTGACACCGGAGATGTTGGTATTCCCCTCAGTGTCCAGCACCGGCGTACTGTTCAGCAGCACGCTTTTTAATCCATCCACCGGACCTTCAACCGGCCCTTCGCTGATGGCATCGATCACACTCAGCAACTGCGTGGACTTCAGGTTGTCCTTCGCTTCGCGCGGGGTATGCCCCTTACTGCTGCCTTTACCCATTCGTCATGCTCCATAAACGACAAAACCGCCCGCAGGCGGTTTCACATAAAACATTTTGCATCAGCGACCAATCACCACAACCTGACCACCATCCCCTTCGTCTGCCGTGCTGATCTCCTGAGAAACCACCCGCGACCCCACACGCATTTCACCGTACAGAACAGGCAAAACATTGCCCTGGGCAACCATGTTATCCAGTGAGGAGAAATAGGTGTTCTGCTTACCGTTATCCGTTGTCTGTGTGCGGGGAGTTCTGGCTTTCGGTGCCAGCATCTGAGCCACACCGCCGAGCACCATACTGGCACCGAGAGAAAACAGAATGCCGGTCATACCACCGGCCCCAATGGCTGTCCCCCATGTTGCAAGGGTGGCTCCGGCGGTAAAGAATGATCCGGCAATGGCGGCTGCCCCCAGGACAATCTGGAATACGCCACCTGACTTGGCCCCGGCGACTCTGGGAACGATATGAATCACAGCGCCGTCAGGCAGAGCCTCATGTAACTGCGCCGTTAATCCGGACGTGCTGACATCCTGCCCGGCAATCCGTACCTGATACCAGCCGTCGCTCAGTTTCTGACGAAACGCCGGGAGCTGTGTGGCCAGCGCCCGAATGGCTTCAGCCCCCGTTTTCACACGAAGGTCGATGCGGCGGCCAAATCGTTGTAAATCCCCGTAAAGGCAGATGCGCGCCATGCCCGGTGACGCCAGAGGGAGTGTGTGCGTCGCTGCCATTTGTCGGTATACCTCTCTCGTTTGCTCAGTTGTTCAGGAATATGGTGCAGCAGCTCGCCATCACCACAGTAAATGGCGGCATGATTCGGCACCGATGAACCAAAACAGCACAGCAGCACATCGCCCGGTTGTGCTGATGACAACGGCACCTGATACAGCCCTGTGGCCTCCAGATTATCCAGATAGAGATTCTGACCGTGACGCCACCAGTCATCCTCGCGATGAAAATCCGGCATCTCAATCCCCGCCAGATGATAAGCATCCCGGAACAGCGTGTAACAGTCCGTCACCCCGTGTTCAAAGCGCCGCCCGGTGAGATGCGGCACACAGCGGAACTTATGAATCGTCCCCCGGCAGACCAGCCACCACGGCAAATCACTCTGCACCTGCAGCCGCCGGTCAGCCTCACTCAGCCAGGGCAGACCACCGGGGTGGCTGTGGACCAGCGCCACAACCTCACCCTGCATTTCTGCCTGCAGCCAGTCTTCCGGCGACATACGGAAATACGCCTCCGGCTCACCGGAGATATTCACGCAGGGGAAATATCTTTCCCCCTCCGGCGTGCTTACCACGAAGCCGCACGACTCCGCTGGCGCACATCGCCGGGCGTGCGCCAGAATCGCTGATTCTGTCTGTGTCATGGGATTTACTGCGAAAGTTTGTTAATGGAAAGGAAGCCGCCAAAGTTGCCGACGTTATTGCGGAACTTACAACCGCTCAGGCATTTGCTGCATTTATCCTTCGTGATATCGGACGTTGGCTGGTCATATTCATCCGCGACAGCCGGACCGCTATAACCGCACTCGTCACCGCGATAGGTCCAGGTGCAGGTGTTGGCCAGCATGATACGTCCCGGAAAAACAGCGCCATCCGTTTCCGTCGGCGTGGACAGTACAAAGGAGGCACTCACCGCGCTCAGTTCGCTGCACTGCTCAATGCGCCAGCGGCTGATCACCTCCTGCTCCGGATCGGCGTAACTGTTTCCGTTGACGAAGTTCACCGCATCCAGAAAACGGGCGTAAACCTTACGCCGGACCACCGTTCCGCCGACCAGACTCTGCATATCTTCCGCCATCCCGGTGACCATACCGTACAGGTTAGAAACCGTCAGCGTGGGGCGCGTACTGGTGCCTTTGCCATTCAGTTCAAAACCGCTCCCCTGAATGGGATACGGCTGATACTGTCGCCCCTGCCAGGTGACCGGCTCACCTTTTTCGTTCTGCTCATTACAGAAAAAATAACGTTCTCCACCGACCTCTGTCAGGTCGATTTCCCAGAGCACCACGCTGGCCGACTGCTCCGCACGGGTGCATTCATTCAGTGTTTCCTGCCGGATATCCTGCATCAGTTCACCACCTGTTCAAACTCTGCGCTGAACTCAACACGCAGCATACTGACCCGCGACGACCATTTTGCGCAGGTCACCTTTATCTGCCGCCACTCATAAGGCGGCGTCCACAGAAAGGATTTCCAGCCCCCGTGCTCTTCCAGAAACGACTCCAGTACCGTGGCCTCCTCACGGGGGACAGAAAGCGTCACGCTGTACGTTTTCAGGTTGGCATTCAGCCCGGCAGGCGCTCGCTGTGAATAGCCATCACCAAAGCGCACCTTTCTTACAGAAGGGGCCGAAGCCACATCCATACCGGGTTTCACTTTCCAGCGGAAGGTTTTCATCGTCCACCTCCGGAGAACAGGCCACCATCACGCATCTGCCCGGTCACAACATCCATTGCCGCCTTACGGGCTACGTCATAAACCGCCTTCAGCGCCTGTGGCCCTATCTGACCGTTCGTGCCGTCGTTGTTAATCACCACATGGTTATTCTGCTCAAACTTCCCGGACGCCTGCGACCGGCTGTCCGCCATGCTGCCCGGTGTACCGACATAACCGCCGGTGGCATAGCCGCGCATCAGCCGGTAAAGATTCCCCACGCCAATCCGGCTGGTTGCCTCCTTCGTGAAGACAAATTCACCACGATGAACAATCCCCGCAGGCTCATATTTGCCGCCGGTTCCCGTAAATCCTCCGGTCGCAAAATGGAATTTCGCCGCAGCTGCCTGAATGGCTGTACCGCCTGACGCCGATGCGCCACCACCAACAGCTCCGCCAATGGCGCTGCCAATACTCCCGACAATCCCCACCATTGCCTGCTTAAGCAGAATTTCTGTCATCATGGACAGCACGGAACGGGTGAAGCTGCGCCAGTTCTGCTCACTGCCGGTCAGCATCGCCGCCATATTCTGTGCAATACCATCAAAGGTCTGCGTGGCAGCACTTTTAACCTGCGACATACTGTCCGTTGCACTCTCTTTCCACTCGCTCCAGCCGGACCTGAGGCCTGCCATCCAGTTCCCGCGAAGCAGGTCTTCAGCCGCCCAGGTCTTTTTCTGCTCTGACATGACGTTATTCAGCGCCAGAGGATTATCGCCATACTGTTCCTTCAGGCGCTGTTCCGTGGCTTCCCGTTCTGCCTGCCGGTCAGTCAGCCCCCGGCTTTTCGCATCAATAGCGGCCCGTTTTGCCCGTTGCTGCTGTGCGAATTTATCCGCCTGCTGCGCCAGCGCGTTCAGGCGCTCCTGATACGTAACCTTGTCACCAAGTGCAGCCAGCTGGCGTTTGTACTCCAGCGTCTCATCTTTATGCGCCAGCAGGGATTTCTCCTGTGCAGACAGCTGGCGACGTTGCGCCGCCTCCTCCAGTACCGCGAACTGACTCTCCGCCTTCCACAAATCCCGGCGCTGCTGGCTGATTTTCTCATTCGCTCCGGCATGCTTCTCCAGCATCCGGAGTTCTGCCTGAAGCGTCAGCAGGGCAGCATGAGCACTGTCTTCCTGACGATCGCCCGCAGACACTTTCACGCCGGACTGCTTCGGCTTTTTCAGCGTCGCTTCATAGTCCTTTTTCGCCGCCGCCATCAGCGTGTTGTAATCTGCCTGCAGGATTTTTCCGTCTTTCAGAGCCTTATTCAGTTCCTCCTGGCGGGCGGTATATTTCTCCAGCGGTGTCTGCAGGCGTTCGTAAGCCTTCTGCGCCTCTTCGGTATATTTCAGCCGTGATGCCTCAGACTCGGCCCGATCTTTTGCTGCCATCTCACTGGCCTTTTCAAGATCTGCCTGCAACGTGGCGGCGGAAAGCCCAAGTTGCGCATTCGCTCTCTTCTCCCATGCCCCCCGGAGATTGGCAAGAAATGCTGACGTTTTACCGCGCCGGTGGCTCCGGCTCTGATACCACTGCCATTTTTTATCCGCTTCATCAAAAGCCTTTTCAGCTTTGGCGAGCATATCAGCAGAGGAGTCCGGGCGGCCAATATCCAGCACCGCATCCCACATGGATTTGAATGCCTGTGCAGTCTTGTCTGCCCAGGTCTCCAGCGTACCCATGTTATCTTTCAGTTTACGGGTCTGGTCATCAAACCCTTTCGTTGCGGCCTCGTTCGCCGCCTGCAATGCCCCGGCCCCATCGCCGGAACGCTGCAACTGAGCAACATACGCAATCTGTTCCGCCGTCACGTTATGGAACTGGCGCGCCATCGCCGTCAACCCAGACGTCGGGTCAGTGGTCAGCTTCCCGAAGGCTTCAGCGACCTTGTCCACCTCCACGCCGGATGCAGAGGAGAAACGCGCCACACTCTGGCTGATTGCCTCAAACTGCTCACCACCACGCACACCGGCATTCACCAGCGCCGTCAGTGACTCGCTGGTCTGGTTAAACGTCAGCCCTGCCGCCTGCCCGGCTCTGGACAGGGCCAGCATACGATCTGCCGTCAGTCCCGCCTGATTACCGGAAAGGACCAGCGTTTTATTGAAATTGGACAGGGTTGAGTCACCCTGATACCAGGCATACGCCAGCGCACCGGTCGCCACCGCCAGCGAGGTGGCCCCCACCATCGGCAGGGTGATCGCACCGGCAAGCCCCCTGAACATGGGGATCATCCCGCCGAAGGAGTCCTTAACCTGACCACCCTGTTGCAGCAGGATCAGCCACGGACTTTGCCCGCCTGCAAGCTGCGTGGCCACGTCGGTGAACTGTGCAGGCAGCATACGCATGGCAGCTTTATACTGCCCGACGGAAATCCCCGCTTTCTGTGCAGCCAGTGCCTGTCGGCTCAGCGACTGTTCAACGACTGCCGCTGTTTTTTTCGCATCACTTTCCGTACCGGAAAAATGACGCCTGACTCTGGCCATCTGCTCGTCAAATCTGGCCGCATCCAGACTCAAATCAACGACCAGATCGCCTACCGGTTCAGCCATACCGGACTCCTCCTGCGATCCCTTCTGATACTGTCATCAGCATTACGTCATCCTCCGTCATGTCCGCCACATCCGGGGAAGTAGGGATAACTTCATTCCCGTCCGGGCCAAAGCGGACGCCTCCGGCAAGCCCTGCCGCTTTCTGCATCAGCACATCATCTTCAGGCTCTTCGTCAGCCTCGCGCCGGTTCAGCAGACTGAAATCCAGCGGATGCATATCCGGATCGCTGAAAAACAGGCTGAGTACGGTGTACGTCAGCCCGGAAAAGTGCATATCCAGCAGAACATCATGAAAATAATGGGTACTGTAAAAGCGGTGCCAGTCGGCATACTCCGTGGATGACATCCCGGCAAGCATGGCACGCCAGTCGGGTCGCCCCATCTCACGCGCCAGTTTCAGGGCAAAACTCAGCTCACCGTCGAACACTTTCCCGCAGAAACAGGCTCTGCAGGCCCGGCGTCATCTGCCTGTTCAGGGGCATTATTCACAACAAACTCAGACATTCCGGACAGACGTAACACCACGTTTTCAGCCTGAGCAATTGCCTCCGTGGGCCAGGTGGTAAGCACTTCCTGCTCAATCTGTTTAATGGCTTCATTCATGGACGGCAGCTTTGTCTTCTGCGGATGGTTATGCCACAGAGACATCGCCACCAGAAACGCCCCGCCTCTGATAAGATCCTCTACAGACACCTGCAGGTTGCCACTGGATTCAGCCTTTTTTTCCTGCTCTTTCAACCAGGTAAGATGCTCAATACGCTGCAGGGCTGACAGTTCAGAAAGCGTGACGGTCACGCCGTTATGTTCAAATGATTCTGTTTTCAGGAACATCGCTGACTCTCCGGATTAACTGGCGGTGACGTTGATTTCTGCAACCGCAGCAAACTCACCATTACCGGATACAACCGGAATGTTGACCTTGCCTGCAGCAACACCTTTCACGGTGATGGTCATACCACTGACCGACACGGTGGCTTTTGTTTTATCCGCAGACACCGCACGGAAGCTCTTGTCGGTTACGCCTTCCGGCTGGAATGCCACGGTCAGCGTGGTGCTCTGCCCTTTCACCACCGAGGTGCTGGCAGGCGTCACGGTCATGCCGGTTGCCGCTGTTACCGTGCTGCGATCTTCTGCCATCGACGGACGTCCCACATTGGTGACTTTCACCGTGCGGGTGATCACGTCCTTCGCCGTCACCGCCTTACCGATACTGCTGACCCAGCCGCGGAACACATCGACCGTGCCGTTCGGGAAGCGGATTTTATAGGCACGGGTATCACCTTCATTAAACCACGCCAGCAGCGCCTGCTGCCCCTGCTCTCCGGGCATCCACGCCAGCGTGAAGCTGGTATCTCCGGCAGATTTCTGCCCCTGCACGGTCGCAGTCCAGTCTGCATCTTCATCATCGAGATAGCTGTCGTCATAGGACTCAGCGGTCAGTTCGCCGGGCGTCAGGTCTTTAACTTTTGCCAGACGCGACCAGTCAACGTCTGAAAGCGGATTCGCATAAGGGTCACCGCTCCCCTTATAAAACCACAGGGTGGTCCCGGCACCTTTCACCGGCATTACAGGATTTGGTACAGGCATAGCGTCCTCACATTTCATAGGTAATGACATAAGTCAGATCGGCTGAACTCCACAGGCCCGCATCATCGTCGCGCCGGTAGTCATAGCCGCTGGCCACCATACTGGTGATCAAATCTGACAGTGCCGGGATATCGCTCATCACCGGATAAATCCGGGACTCCATCCACGAATCCAGCTCTGAATCCGGCACCTGAGCAGGCAGGAAAACTTCAATATGCAGCTCCGCCTGCCAGGTATCGCTGTCCAGCTCTTCGCCCGTGTATTCAGCGCCGGTGAGATAAACGGCAATTGCCGGAAAATCTTCCTCATCAAAAACAGCGGGGCGACCATCAAAAAGCGTCGCCCCGGTGTCATGCTTCTCCAGTGCATCCAGTACGGCTGCACGGAGTTCAGTATGTTTCATCGCTTTATTACCATTCTCAGTTGATGCTGCAGCGCATAGCCCAGCTCTTTCGGAAGACGTTCACGCCGTATCCGTTCAATATTCTGTTTAAACGCCGTGGTCAGCGGCACCGCCATCGGGATTTTCACCACATCAATGGGGTAACGGTTTTTCCCGGCCACACGCTGCATAACATGCCACCGGCCGTTTTTCAGTTGCTGAATAAACGCGCCGGGAATACGACGGTTACCCACCACAAGCACGCTGCCGCCACCTTTCAGGGATGAACGCTGCCCCTTTTTACGACGCCTGCGGCGGGACAGGACAACCCGCGCATTACCCAGCTTGATTACGGGCAAATCCCCCCGGTTAACTTTGATTCTGGCCTGCGGATTTTTGACCGTGGCCCTTTTCAGCCTGGCCCTTTCCTTTACCAGTTTCCGGCGTACCTTTGTCTCACGGGCAACCTGTGACGCAGACTGCGATATCGCGGATGAAGCAACGCGGTTAATGGCCATTGCGGCGGCACCGGGCACCGCCGTTTTGCTGATACGGCTGAGGTTTTCAACGGCCTGCTCAAGACCTTTTATGGCCATACATCCCCCTTTCAGCGGCGACGGTTAACGGCAGGCGGTACGCCCCGCCCAAGCCAGAGATGACAGCTTCCACCATCATCCGGCGAAACCCGGTCTACCCAGAAATTTTCCTCACCGATGGTCAGCGTGTCTCCACGCCGCAGCTGCCGCACCTCATCAGTCCGGACAAACAGGGACGGGCTGGAGCCTTCAACGCGCACGCCCTGTCCGGCATAGCTGATATTTTCAGGGTCATCAAAAACACCACGTATTACTGCGCCGGACTGCTCACCGGATGTCATGGTGGCTGACGTTCCCATGTACCCGCGTATCGTTTCATCGGCGCGGGCAATGGCAGCATCGAACAGGTTATCGAAATCAGCCACAGCGCCTCCCGTTAT